>JBJMLP010000227.1:0-5535 GCA_045805245.1 Actinomycetota bacterium
CGAGGGCGATGCGGAGCCGGGAACGATCCTCGCCGTGAACGACGGCCTGGAGATCGCGACCGGCCACGATGCGCTCCTGCTCGTCGAGGTGAGCCCGCAGGGGAAGCGGCGGATGTCGGCGGCGGCGTTCGCACGCGGTGCGCGGCCGGATGTCGGCGAGCGGATGGAATGAGCTCGGCTCGGCGTGCGGCCGACGCGCGGCGCTCCGCCTCCGGGGCCGCGCATCCGAATCCGCGCACGGTCGCGTTGGAAGTGATCCGCGCGGTCAGCGAACGTGGCGCCTATTCCACGATCGCAACGAACGCGGCGCTGCGGCGGAGTGAGCTTCCACGCCGGGATCGCGATCTCGCGACGGAGCTCGCGTACGGAACGATCCGGCGACTGATCCCGCTCGATTCCGCGCTTCGTCCCCACGTGCCGAGCGGGCTCGAGGGAACGCGACCGCTCACGCTCGCGTGTCTGCGTCTCGGGGCGTACCAGCTCCTCTTCACGAGGATCCCGGCGCATGCAGCCGTGTCGGAGACGGTCGCGCTCGCGCGCGGCAAGGAACGGGGATTCGTCAACGCGGTGCTCCGTCGCCTCTCTGCCGGCGACGTCGAGTGGCCGAACGACGGCGGCGACGAGAGCGTCTCCATCCGCACGGGCCTGTCCGCGTGGGCGGTCGGTGAGCTGCGCCGGCTCACCGACGACGTCGAGCGCGCCGCCGGAGCCTTTGCGACCCCGGCCCAGCTTGCGATCCGCGTCAACGTTTGCCGAACGTCGGTCGACGACGTTCGGGCCCGGCTCCGAGACGCGGGGATCGGAAGCGAGCCGCATCCGATCGTGCCGGGGACCCTGCTCTTGGAGAAGGCGCGGCCCGTCGGTGAGCTTCCCGGTTTCGACCGGGGATGGTTCACGGTGCAGGACGCCGCGTCGGTGTTCGTCGCGAACGCCCTGGAGGCGCGGCTCGGAGATCGCGTTCTCGACGCGTGCGCCGCTCCGGGCGGAAAGACGACGGCGCTCGCCTGTGCGATGGGCACGGAAGGCTCCGTCGTCGCGGCGGACATCCGCGAGCGTCGCCTGCGACTGGCTTCCGCGGCGGCGGAGCGTCTCGGGGTCGGCGCTTCCTTCGTCGTGCAGGACGCGACGAGACCCGCGTTGCGTGGCCCGTTCGATCGGGTGCTGGTGGACGCGCCCTGCTCCGGGATCGGCGCGGCTCGAAGGAGACCCGAGCTCCTCTGGCGCCCGCGCCGGGAGGACCTCTCGCGGCTCGCTCGGCTCCAGGTGGCGATCGTGCGTGGCGCCGCGGAGCTCCTCGGACCCGGCGGCCGGCTCGTCTTCTCCGTCTGCACGTTCCCCCGCGCCGAGACCGACGCCGCAGCCGATGCGATCCTGCGCCATTGCCCGTTCCTCGAGCCTGCGGACATCCAGGGCCCCGACGGTCCGGCGCCGCGGGTACGACTCTGGCCGCACGAGCACGGAACCGACGGGATGTTCGTGGCGGCCTTCCGCAGTACCGCCTCCGGGCGCGGATAGAATCCCGCCCGTGGCCAAGCTCGGCGTCTCCGTCCTCAATGCCGATCTGGCGCATCTGGCCGACCAGGTAAAGCTGGTGGAGCCCTATGCCGACCTCATCCATATCGACGTCATGGATGCCCACTTCGTCCCGCCACTCACGATCGGGCCGGCGGTCGTGAGATCGCTGCGGCCCTGGACCGACCTGACCCTCGCCTGCCATCTGATGGTGGAGCGACCGGAGCATCTGTTCGATGACCTCGCGGAGGCGGGAACGCAGATGGTCAGCTTCCACGTGGAGGCCCAGCCGGACTCCGGCCCCGTCATCCGCAAGGCTCGGGACGCGGGCATGCGGACGGGCCTCGCGGTCGGGCCGGAGACTCCGATCGAGACCGTCCTGCCGCACCTGGAGGACCTGGACAACGTGATCGTGATGAGCGTCCACCCCGGATGGGGCGGACAGCGATTCATCCCGGACGTCGTCCCCAAGATCACCGAGATCCGCGAAGAGGTCGACCGCCGCGGCCTCTCCGTCGACGTGGAGATGGACGGCGGCATCGACGAGGACACGGGGCGCCGCTGCCTCGAAGCGGGCGCAACGGTGCTGACCGCCGGCTCGGCGATCTACGCCGCGGACGACGCCGCGGGCGCCGCGAAGCGGCTCGCCGAGCTCGTGAGGGAGGCCGCCTGATGGCCGAGACGATCCTCGTCGTTGACGACGATCCGGACATCGCACGCTTCGTGGAGGTGAACCTGCGAAGCGCGGGCTACGAGGTCGCGGTCGCCGCCGACGGAGAGCAAGCGCTCGATCGAGCGCAGGACATGCGTCCGGATCTCGTGCTCCTCGACGTGATGATGCCGAGGATCGACGGCTTCGAGGTCGCGCAGCGGCTGCGCCGCAATCCGCAGACGGCGAACACCAGCATCATCATGCTGACCGCGAAGGCGCTCTCCACCGACAAGGTGCTCGGCCTGACTGCGGGCGCGGACGACTACATCATCAAGCCGTTCGATCCGATCGAGCTCCTCGCGCGCGTGAAGGGAACGCTGCGCCGCGCGAAGGAGATGCGGAACCTCTCGCCGCTCACCGGGCTTCCGGGCAACATCCGCATCCAGGAGGAGATCGAGCGGATGGTCCGCGACGACCAGCCGTTCGCCGTTCTGTACTGCGACCTCGACAACTTCAAGGCGTACAACGACCAGAAGGGCTTCGTCCGTGGAGACCGGCTGATCCAAGCGACGGCTCGCATCATCCAGGATTCCGTCGTCGAGTACAGCGGACCGGAGGGCTTCGTCGGCCACGTCGGCGGAGACGACTTCGTGGCGGTCGCGGACCCCGACGTCTGCGAGGAGGTCGCGAAGCGCATCGTCTCGCAGTTCGACCAGCACATCGGGGAGTTCTACGACCCCGACGACGTCGAACGCGGCCACGTCGAGGTGGAGGACCGCAAGGGTCAGATGCAGAAGGTGCCGCTGGTCAGCATCTCCATCGGTGTCGCCACGACCTCGACGCGGACGTACAAGCACTACGGTGAGGCCGTCGCCGTCGCGACCGAGATGAAACAGGTCGCGAAGCGCGACAGCGGCTCCTCCTACGCGGTGGACCGTCGCACCACGACCTAGGCGCTCCAGCCCAGATCTCCCGGCCGGCCAGCGTCGGCGCGTGGCTATACTTCCAGTTAGAAGCTCGTTTCCGGGGCGGGGTGTAACTCCCCACCGGCGGTGAGAGTCCGCGACCCTCCGGCAGCCAGTCGGAGGTTGATCCGGTGCGATTCCGGAACCGACCGTGAGAGTCGGGATGGGAGGAGACGGGCGGGCCTTCGAGGCACGGCTGCTCGCCGTCGCCTCCTTCGCTCCGCCTCCTCACGTCCCCCTTCCTCGCCGAGCGATGGAGCGTGCGACGTGAGCGAGAACGAAAACCGAACCGACGCCGAGTGGATGCGACGCGCCCTCGAGCTCTCGGAGCGTGGCCGCGGCATGGTCGCTCCCAACCCGATCGTCGGAGCCGTCGTCGTTCGCGACGGCCGGTCCATCGGGGAGGGTTTCCACCGCGGGCCCGGAACGGCACACGCCGAGGTCGTCGCGCTGCGGGAGGCGGGCGCCGCCGCGAGCGGCGCAACGCTCTACACCACGCTCGAGCCCTGCGCGCATTTCGGAAGGACGCCGCCGTGCACAGGCGAGATCATCGACGCCGGCATCACTCGGGTCGTGGCGGCCCTCCGCGACCCTCACGACATCGTCGATGGCAGGGGATTCGCCAAGCTCCGAGACGCCGGCGTGGAGGTCACGGAGGACGTCCTCGCGGCCGACGCGGCCCGCCAGCTGGAGGGATATACGTCGCAGGTCCGCACGGGCCTTCCGTTCGTCGTCCTGAAGATGGCGGCCACGCTCGACGGCAAGGTCGCGGCCCGCGACGGCTCCTCTCGGTGGATCACGAGCGACGAGGCCCGCGCGGACGCGCACCTTCTCCGCTCGGAGTCCGACGCGATCCTCGTCGGCTCCGGAACCGCGCTCGCCGACGATCCTTCGCTCACCGTTCGAGACGCGGTTCGTGAGGGCGCGCAGCCGCTGCGCGTCCTGGCCGACGCAAGGGGGCGCGTCCAGCCCGCCGGGCGTCTCTTCGACGTCGAGGCCCCGACCGTCGTCGCCACGACCGAACGCTCATCGGCGGCGGTCCGCGACGCGTGGCGGAGCGCGGGCGCGGAGGTCCTCACACTGCCCGAGGGAAGCGGCGGCTCCGTATCGGTTCGGGTGCTCCTGGAGGCCCTCGGGAAGCGCGACGTGCAGCAGCTCTTGATCGAGGGCGGACCGACGCTCGCGTGGAGCGCCGTCGAGGAGGAACTCGTCGACCGCCTCGTGCTCTATCTCGCGCCGAAGCTCCTCGGAGGTAGCGAAGCACCCGGCGTGCTCGGAGGAGCGGGCTTCTCGCCCCTCGGCGAGGCGGCCGAGCTGGAAATCATCGACGTCCGCACCGTCGGACGAGATCTGCGGGTGGAGGCCGATGTTCACCGGCATCGTTGAGGAGCTCGGAACGGTGCTCGCGTTCCGCGAACGGAGGCTCTCCGTGAAGAGCTCCCTCGTCTCGAGCGACAGCGAGGTCGGATCCTCGGTGGCCGTGAATGGCGTCTGTCTCACGGTCGTGGAGCGCGCGTCGGATTGCCTCTCGTTCGAGCTGAGCGAGGAGACGCTCGAGCGGACGTCCCTCGGTCGACTCTCCGACGGCGCGGCCGTCAACCTCGAGCGGCCGCTCACCCTCGCCGGCCGTCTCGGCGGCCATCTCGTGCAGGGTCACGTCGACGGGCTCGGCACGATCGAGCGGATCGAACCGGACGACGGCGGCGCAACCCTCACCGTCCGGATGCCGGAGGCGCTCGCCCGCTACGTGGTGGAGAAGGGCTCCGTCTCCGTCGACGGCATCAGTCTTACCGTGACACGGACGGACGGCGCCCGATTCGCCGTGGCGCTGATCCCACACACCCTGGAGGCGACGACGCTCGGCCGTGCCGAGACCGGGAGCCTCGTGAACCTGGAGGTCGACGTGATCGCGAAGTACGTGGAAGGCATGCTCCGGCACCCGGAAGGAGGGTCCGAGCGATGAGTGCGACGGATCCATTCTCCACGATCGACGAAGCGCTGGAGGAGATCCGAGCCGGCCGCATCGTGATCGTCGTGGACGACGAGGATCGCGAGAACGAAGGCGACTTCGTCATGGCCGCGGAGAAGGTGACTCCCGAGGCCGTGAACTTCATGGTGACGCACGGCCGCGGCATCGTGTGCATGCCGTGCGCCGGGTTCCGCCTCGACGAGCTCCGCATCCCGCCGATGGTCTCCAACAACCAGGAGAGTCACGGAACGGCCTTCGCGGTCTCGATCGACGTCCGGGGGCGAACGACGACGGGCACGAGCGCGTTCGACCGCGCCGCGACGGCGAAGGCCGTCACCGAGGCGGAGACGCGCCCGGAGGACATCCACATGCCCGGCCACGTCTTCCCGCTCCGCGCGCAGGAGGGAGGCGTGCTGAAGCGCGCCGGTCACACCGAG
>JBJMLP010000228.1:0-3303 GCA_045805245.1 Actinomycetota bacterium
GTCGGGCGCTGCTCGTCGAGCCGGTCCGACGGCTCCCAGTAGACCACGGGAGCCGAACGGTCTCCCCGGCCGTCGCGCGGCGCGCCTCCCGGTGTGGCATTCTTCGCCGATGTCCCGACAGGTCTTGAACGAGCAGACCTTCGCTCCAGGCAGCGAGCTCACCGCCTCACGGAGCGGCGCGCGGACGATGACGATCGGCGGAACGATCGCGAAGTCGCTGCTGCTCCTGGTCGTGACGGTCGCATTCGCGGTGTTCGGATGGCGCGCGGCCGCCAACGTCCTCGTTCAGTCCGGGCTCTGGTTCTTCCTCGGCTATCTCCTGTTGATCGCGCTCACGTTCGCCGCCGTCGCGAACCCGCGGCTCGCCGCCGGCGCGGGGCTCCTCTACGCCGTGCTGATGGGAACGTGGATGGGCGCGATCTCCCGGCTCTACGAGCATTACTACGACGGTGTGGTCGGGCTCGCGATCTTCATCACGCTCGCCGTGTTCTTCGCCTGTCTCGTCCTGTACAGCCTTCGGGCGGTGCGGGTGACCGGGCGCTTCGTCCAGGTCGTGATCGTCGCGACGTTCGGCGTCGCGGTCGTCTACCTGTTCGGTTGGTTCATGTCGCTCTTCGGCGTCGACCTCCTGTTCTGGAGTGACCCCGGCAACCCTTGGGGCATCGTCATCAGCCTCGCGATCGTCGTCATCGCCGCGTTGAACCTCCTCGTGGACTTCTCCTTCATCGAGCAGGGGGTCAAAGCCGGAGCTCCCGCCAGCATGGAGTGGTACGCCGCGTTCGGTCTCCTCTCCACCCTCGTCTGGCTCTACCTCGAGGTGCTCAGGCTGCTGATCCGCGTGCGAGCGGCCCAGGGGTAGGAAGCTCGCTCCGCCACCTGCCCGGGTCTAGGATTCGCTCAAGCCCGGTTCACGAGGAGGAGAGCATGGAGGTCCGAGAGCGAGCATCCCGTGAGATGACCGGCATGTGGTGGCTGTTCCTGATCACGGGGGTCGCCTGGATGGTCATCGCGCTGATCGTGCTCCGCTTCGACATCACCTCGGTGGCCGCGGTCGGAACGCTCCTCGGCGTCATCCTGCTGATCGCGGGGGTCAACGAGTTCATGGTGCTCGGGATGCGCGACGTGACGTGGAAATGGCTCCACGGCGTCCTCGGCGCGCTCTTCGTCCTCGGCGGGATCTGGGCGTTCATCCATCCGATCAACGCGTTCTACGAGCTCGCGTCCATCCTCGGATTCCTGCTCGTCCTGAAGGGCTCGATGGATCTGATCAGCGGGGTGGTGCAGCGCGAGGTGAGCGAGCTCTGGTGGCTCGGAGTGGTCGTGGGGGGCCTCGAGATCCTCCTCGGTTTCTGGGCCTCGCAGCAGTTCTTCGCGCCGCGGGCGATCCTCATCCTCGTCTGGGTCGGTTTCTTCGCCATCTTCCGCGGCATCAGCGAGATCGTCCTCGCCTTCGAGATGCGGCACGCGCACAAGGAGCTCGGCCGCCACGCGATGGCCTGACCGGCCGGTCGCCCACGCAACGGAAGGTTGAGAGAGGCCGCGCTTAGAATCGCGGCGTGGCGAAGACCGCGACGCCCTCCCAGACGTCGCCACCGTCGGTTCTGAAACGTCTGCTCGTCGGACGTCCGCTCTCGAGCGGCCAACTCGAGCACACGCTCCTTCCGAAGATCCTCGCGCTGCCGGTGTTCTCCTCCGACGCGCTGTCCTCCGTCGCCTACGCCACGGAGGAGATCCTCGCCGTCCTCCTCGCCGCGAGCGTCTCGTCGACCTACCTCGTGATGCCCATCGCGATCGCGATCGCGACGTTGATGGTGATCGTCGTGAGCTCCTACCGGCAGACGGTCCGGGCCTACCCTTCCGGTGGCGGGGCGTACATCGTCAGCAAGGACAACCTCGGAGTGCTCCCGGGGTTGGTCGCGGCGGCGGCGCTCCTGACCGACTACGTGCTGACGGTCTCCGTCTCGGTCGTCGCCGGTGTCTTCGCGATCGTCTCGGCGGTCCCGAGTCTCAGCCAGCACCGCGTGATCCTCTCGCTCGCCTTCGTGGCGTTCATCACGCTGGTGAACCTCCGCGGCGTTCGGGAGTCGGGAACGCTGTTCGCCGTCCCCGTGTACGCCTTCGTCGGTTCCGTCTACATCATGGTCACGATCGGCCTCTTCCAGTGCGTCTTCTGGCACTGCCCGCAGGCGTATACGGCCGGCCTCGATCCGAACGGGGAGCTCGCGACGGCGGCCGGTTCCGTCGGGCTGTTCGTGATCCTCCACGCGTTCTCGTCGGGGTCGACGGCGCTCACCGGCGTGGAGGCGATCTCGAACGGCGTGCCGGCGTTCCGCCGCCCGCAGGCGAAGAACGCGGCCGAGACGCTGACGATCATGGGCGCGATCGCGGTCACGATGTTCCTCGGCATCTCTTTCCTAGCGAGCCGCGCGAACCCGACCGTGAGCCCGGAGCGTTCCGTGGTGGCCCAGATCGCACACGGTGTCTTCGGGGGAGGAGTCGGGTTCTACGCGGTGCAGGTGTTCACGGCCGCGATCCTGATCCTCGCGGCGAACACCTCGTATCAGGATTTCCCGCGGCTCGCCTCGATCCTGGCGAGGGACCGGTTCCTCCCGCGACAGTTCGCGAACCGCGGCGACCGGCTGGTCTTCTCGAACGGCATCCTCGTCCTCGCGACCCTTGCCGGCGTGCTGATCTACATCTTCGACGCGGATCTCTCTCGCCTGATCCAGCTGTACGTCGTCGGGGTCTTCACGTCGTTCACGCTCTCCCAAACCGGGATGGTGCGTCACTGGCTGAAGGAGAAGCACAAAGGCGCGAGCGCGCAACGGGGATGGCGCCGGGCGATGATCATCAACGGGATCGGCGCCGTCGCGACCGCCGTTGTCCTCGTCGTCATCACGGCGACGAAGTTCACGCACGGCGCGTGGATCGTGATCGCCGCGATGCCGCTGATCGTCCTGATGTTCCTCGGCATCCACAAGCACTACGAGTCGGTCAAGCACCAGCTTCGCCGGGGGGAGGTCGTTCCGGGCGAGGTCGGCGCGAACTTCGTGGTGCTCCTGGTTCGCAACATCGATGCCGGAACGGCGGAGGCCCTCGGATACGTCCGGTCGTTCCGCCCGCAGTGGCTGCGCGCGGTGTATCCGTCGGCGGACGGCATCCCCGAGGATGTCCGGCACCGCTGGCGAGAGATCGCGGGGGCCGGTCCGGATCTGGAGGTCCTCCCGGTCGCGGGCCGCGATCTCCTGGAGGCGGTGCGGAGCTACGCCGACGGCATCCAGCGCGGATCCGAAGACTTCGTCA
>JBJMLP010000229.1:0-4247 GCA_045805245.1 Actinomycetota bacterium
CAGCTGACGGACGTAGATCCGAAGGTAGTGGCTCTGGTCGAGCGTGTACCCCGGGCCCCAGACGCGCCGGAGCAGCCACTGGTGCGTGAGGAGCTTGCCCGGATTCGTCACGAGAGCCTCCAGGAGTGACCACTCCGTCGGCGTGAGCTTCAGCGGCGCTCCCCGGAGCCGGGCCTGGGTGCGTTGGAGGTCCACCTCCAGGTCCCCGAAGCCCAGGACCGGAGAGGGTTCCGGTTGCGGATGGGCCCGGCGGAGTGTGGCCCGCATGCGCGCGAGGAGCTCCTCCATCGCGAAGGGCTTGTTCACGTAGTCGTCGGCACCGGCGTCGAGCGCCCGGATCTTGTCGGACCGCGTGTCGCGGACGGAGAGCACGATCACCGGCACGTCGGACCATCCGCGGAGCCTGCGGATCACCTCGATGCCGTCGAGGTCCGGAAGGCCGAGATCGAGGATCACCGAGTCGGGAGACCACGTCGCCGCGAGCTCCAATGCGTCCTCCGCCGTGCCGGCCGTCTCCACCTCGTAGCCGTTCGCCGTCAGGCTCGTCCGCAGCGCCCGCGCGATCTGGCGTTCGTCGTCGACGACGAGAACCTTCGTCACGGTTGCACGGCTCCGTCCTCCGCTGCCGCCGCCTCTTCTTCAGGCTCTCCTTCCGGCAGCTCGATCACGACCGCGGTGCCGCCTCCGGGCGCTCCCTCGATCCGGATGCGGCCGCCGTGGGCCTGGACGACGGCCCGCGCGATCGCGAGCCCGAGCCCGCTCCCGGAACCGACGCGCGAGGCTCCGCGGTAGAAGGGCTCGAACACGAGCTCGCGTTCCTTCTCCGGGATGCCCGGGCCGTGGTCGGCGACGCGGACCTGGATCCCTCCGTGCCAAGGGGCGACGGAGATCTGGATCTCTCCGCCGGGCCGCGAGTGGCGCGCGGCGTTCTCGATCACGTTCGAGAGAGCGGAGTCCATCTTGATCGGGTCGATCCACACGCCCGGCAGGTCAGGACGGATCATCGCGCGCACCTCGAGCCCGCTGAGCACGTCACGCAGCCGCGCGACCACCGTCTCCACCACGTCCTCGAACGGCGTGAGCTCCTTCTCGAGCGCGATGTCGCCCGCCCTCGCGCGAGCGAGGCTGAGGAGGTTGTCGACGAGCCGGTTCAGGCGGTCGGTCTCCTCGAGCACGGTGCTGAAGAGCTCTCTGCGCGCCTCGGGGTCGTAGGCGACCTCCTCGTCCTGGAGGCTCGTGATGCCCGCCTTGATCGAAGCGAGCGGGGTCCGCAGGTCGTGTGTCACCGAGGAGAACAGCGCCGCACGGATGTCGCTGATCTCCGCGCCGGTTCGAGCCGTGCGGGCTTCGGTTCCCAGACGGGTCCGCTCGATCGCGAGGCCGAGCTGGCCCGCCGTGGCTTCGAGGAGGTTCCGCTCGCTGCCGGAGAACAGGGGGGCGTCCCGTTCGACGAGGACTTCGCCGAGGTGCTCGTCGCCGCCCGAGATCGGCACCGCGAGTCGCTCTCCCCTCGCCGGCTCTTCTCGGTTGACGGGGGCGCCCGCCGTTCGGGACAGCGCAGGAAGCGCGCGCACGATGATCTCGCATCGCCGGAGTGCCATCGCGTGCACGAGCGCCGTCGCGATGTCGCTCACGGTCCGCCCGTCCAGGTCGGCGCGAAGGAGCCACGGAGCGAACCGGTTCACGAGCCGGAGGTCCTCCTCCCGACGCACCGTCCGTTCCCGTTCCGCGACGGCGCCGGCGAAGAGCGAGCCGACGACGACCGCGACGCCGAGGAAGACCAGCAGCGCGACGACGTCGGTCGCGTCGGCGACGCGGAGGGTGTGTGCCGGCGGCGTGAAGTAGTAGTTCAACCCGAGGAAGGAGAGTGCGGCGGCTGCGAGTCCGCTCCACAGTCCGCCGATCGCTGCCGCGACGACGACCGCCAGGAGATAGAGCGAGGGCGTCGCGAACGGACCGAGGTCGAACGCGACGCCGATGAGGGTCGCGACGATCGGGAGGAGCACCACGACCGCCGCGGCGGTGGCCCTCCCGCCGGGGACCCGGCGGTTCAGCCGGCCGAGCGGCTCCAGGCGTCCGAGTGGTTCCATCCGTTCAAGCTTGAACGTTCCGGGACCGGGTGCGCAGCCCATCGCAATCTTTACGCGGTCCGAGCAAGCTCATATGGGTCGCATACGCGTTTCCGCCGAAGCTCCAGTCATGGCGGACACGGTCCAGGAACGAGCTCCCGAAGCTCCGGCGCGTCCCGGCCCATCCGGACCTCCAGCAGGGCAGCCGCGACCCGAGCGGAGCCAGAAGGTCGCGAGGATCAAGCGCCGCATCATCGGCAGCCCGCTCGAGACCGCGCGCCTCGTCCACGAACGGCTCGGAAAGCCGACGGCGCTCGCGGTCTTTGCGAGCGACAACCTCTCGTCCTCGGCCTATGCCACCGAGGAGATCCTGCGCGTCCTCCTCTACGCGGGCATCGGCACGGCCGCGTTCGCGCACGTCGTGCCGATCACGGTGGCGCTGCTGCTGGTTCTCGCGGTGCTGCTGTTCTCGTATCGCCAGACGATCAAGGCGTATCCACAGGCCGGCGGCGCGTATCTCGTCACCCGTGACAACTTCGGCCTCCTCCCGGCTCAGATCGCAGGAGTCGCGCTGCTCACCGACTACGTCCTGACCGTCTCGGTCTCCGTCGCGGCCGGAACCGCGGCGCTCACCTCGGTGTTCGAGGGGCTGTACCCGTACCGCGTTCCCGTCTCCCTCGGATTCATCGCGATCATCGCGCTCGGGAACCTCCGCGGTGTCCGCGAGGCCGGGCGGATCTTCGCGGTTCCGACCTACTTCTTCATCGCGATGATGGGGATCCTGCTGGCGGGCTCGTTCTGGAAGCTGATGTTCGGCCATCTCCCGCAGAACGCGTCTCAGTTCCCGGTGCCTCAGACGTCGTCGCTCGCCGGGCTCGCGCTCGTGTTCCTCGTGCTGAAAGCGTTCGCATCCGGCGGCGCGGCCGTCACCGGCGTCGAGGCGATCTCGAACGGCGTCCCCGCGTTCAAACGGCCCGAGTGGAAGAACGCGATCACGACGCTGATGTGGATGGGAACTCTCCTCGGAGGGATGTTCCTGGGCCTGTCGATCATGGCGGCCCGCCTCCACATCGTTCCGGACCCCGATGAGAAGGTGACGGTGCTCGCCCAGGTCGGCAAGGCCGTCTTCGGGTCCTCCGCGAAAGGCACCGTTCTGTTCATCGCGCTACAGGTGGCCACGATGCTCATCCTGGTGCTCGCCGCCAACACCAGCTTCGCGGACTTCCCGAGGCTCGCGAGCTTCCACTCCGGCGACTCGTTCCTTCCGCGGCAGCTGACGCGCTACGGAGACCGGCTCGTGTTCTCCAACGGCATCATCGCGCTGTCGCTGCTCGGAAGCGTGCTGATCGTCGTCTTCAAGGCGAGCGTCACGCGGCTCATCCCGCTCTACGCGATCGGGGTGTTCACGTCCTTCACGTTCTCCCAGCTCGGCATGGCGAAGCGCCATCTAACGCTCCGCGAGCCCGGCTGGCGTGTCGGTCTCGCGTTCAACGGGCTCGGGGGGATCGTGAGCGGCGTCATGACCGTGATCATCGCGGCCACGAAGTTCTCTCAGGGCGCGTGGATCATCCTGATCACGATCCCCGTCATGCTCGCGGGGCTGCTCCGGGTGCACAGGCACTACCAGGACGCGAGCGTCTCGCTCACCGATCCGGAGCGCGCCACGCCGCAGGACCTGCCGCGACAGACCGTGGTGATCCCGGTCGGGGAGCCGGGCCCGAACGACGTGCTCGCCGCCGCGTACGCCTCACGCGTGCTGCCGAGGGACGTGCGGCTCCTCCACCTGGGAGCGCCCGACGCTTCGGCGGAGGGGGCGGCGGCGGATTGGGGCTCGCTCGGATATCCGATCGACGTCGTTCCGCGCCGCGGAGCCGTGCCGAGGGGCATCCTCTCCTACGTGCGGGAGCGGAAGGCCGAGGCCGGCGGGGACACGATCGTGAACGTCGTGATCCCCGAGACCATCCGGAGCTCGCGTGCCCGTCACCTCCTCCACGCGTTCCATGTCCAGCGCATCAAGGCTCGACTGGGGACGGAGGACGACATCGTGGTGACGAGCGTCGCTCACCACGCCGGCTACGAGGAGCTCGAGCCCGTTCGCTACGACGGTGCCGACGCTCGCTCCGCCATGGAGGGTTGGCGCCACGTCGCGGTCGTGCTCGTCTCGTCGGTAAACAACGC
>JBJMLP010000230.1:0-22266 GCA_045805245.1 Actinomycetota bacterium
GTACCGCCGAACGCGGTACCACCTCCGCTCGATCACCACGCCGTAGACCACGCACAGCAAGCCGGCGGCGATGATCAGGAGGATGATCCAGCGGACCACGGAGCGGATTCTACGGTGGCAACCGACGCGAACCCCGGGCAGGCGACGTCCAAAGAGCAGCTCGCCGACGACCTGAGGGCGTCCATGAAGTCGGGCGACAAGGTCCGGCTCGCGACGCTCCGGTTGCTCTCCGCCGCCGTGAAGAACCGCGAGGTGGAGGTCCTCCACGAGCTCTCCGATCAGGAGTTCCAGGAGGTCGCGGTCAAGGAGGCGAAGCGCCGCACCGAGGCGATCGAGGCCTACGAGTCCGCCGGCCGAGAGGACCTCGCCGCCCGCGAGCGCGAGGAGCGCGACATCCTCGCGCCGTGGCTCCCCGAACAGCTCTCCGAGGAGGAGGTCGACTCGCTCGTCGACGAGGCGATCGCATCGACGGGCGCCTCCGCGCCGTCGGACCTCGGCAAGGTCATGGGCTTCGTCATGGGCCGCGCGAAGGGCAAGGTCGACGGAAGCGCGGTGCAGGCGCGAGTCCGCGCGAAGCTCGGCGCCTGAGGTCTCCGTGCGACGGATCGGCGCGCTGCTGGTCGTCGCATCGGCGCTCGTCGCCGTTGGCTCCGTCGGGGCGAACGCCGCTCCCGCATCGCTCGTGGACGTCGTGAAGGTCGAGGGCGCGATCGACCGGACGACGAACGACTACCTCCGTGGAACGATCGCCGACGCGGAGGCAGCCCACTCGACATTGGTGCTGCAGATCGACAGCGCGGGAACGCTCGACGTCGATCCGCTCGCGCTCGGGGAGATGGTCGCGCGCGCCTCCGTCCCGGTGATCGTGTGGATCGGACCGACGCCGGCGCAGGCTGCGGGAGCCGGACTGCTCCTCGTCTACGCCTCGAGTCTCGCCGCCGTCGCTCCCGGAGCGGCGACGGGGCCGGCGGCCCCGGTCGACCTCGGACACCCCGATGCGTATCCGTCGGCGCAGGTACGCGCCTACGTTGCCCGGTGGCAGGCGATGCACGGCCGCTCGCCCACCGTCTCGCTGCCCGATCACGCGTTGACCGGCGCGGAGGCCGAGCAGGCGGGCATCGTGCAGGCCGATGCGTTCACCGTGCCGGAGTTGCTCACGAAGATCGACGGGCAGACGGTGCAGACGGCGAGCGGGCGGGTCACGCTCGACACCGCGGGTTCCTCCGGCGACCAAGTGCTGGTGCGGTTCCACGATCTCGGTCCCGGAAAGCGCGTCCTCCACGCGGTCGCGTCGCCGACGTGGATCTACGTGCTGCTCGTCTTCGGGCTCGGCGCGATCGCATTCGAGCTGACGCAGCCGGGCTTCGGCTTCGCCGGCTTCAGCGGGGTCGGGATGCTCGCGCTCGGGATCTACGGGCTGACGGCGGTTCCGGTGTTCTGGCCGGGACTCGCGCTGTTGCTGGCGGGCATCGGTCTGATGGTCGCCGACGTGTTGGTTCGCCGTCTGGGATGGCGCACGTATCTCGGCCTCGCGACGTTCCTCGCGGGGTCGGTGCTCGCGTTCCGGAACGTCGCGCCCGCGATCCAGATCTCTCCGTGGCTGATCGGCGCCACGGCCGTCGCGAGCCTCCTCTACTACGGGTTCGGGCTGACGGTCGCGATCCAGTCGCGCGAGCGGATCACCTCCACCCAGCGGGGACTCGTCGGCCTCCCGGGAGAGACGCGTGGAGAGCTCGCGCCCGAAGGCCCGGTGTACGTCAAGGGCACCCTCTGGAAGGGCCGCAGTTCGAACGGCCCGATCCCGCCCGGAACCCGGATCCGCGTCCGTGGTGTCGACGGGCTGATCCTCCGGGTCGAGCCCGAGGAGGAGGAGGGCGACGCCCCTTGAGACGCCCTTGCGGAACGGGGTTTCTCCACGACGGCGGATCCTTTGGACGGTCCGGCCAATCTTCCGCGCCCGGGGATACGAATCTCATGTGCGAGGGACCGAATTCCGAGGCGATCCGAGGAGTCACCCATGGCCGAGCCGATCAGGCGCAACTGGAGCACCGGATGGCAGTTCCGGGCTGAATGCCGCGGCGAGGACTCCTCCCTCTTCTTCGCGCCGAACTACTTCGAGCGGCGTGAGGAGAAGTTGGCTCGCGAGGCCCGCGCGAAGGCCTTCTGCGACCGCTGCCCGGTCCGCACCGACTGCCTGGAGTACGCGCTCGACAGCCGGGAGGGCCACGGGGTCTGGGGCGGGCTGAACGAGCTGGAGCGCCGTGCGGTGCTCCGCCAGCGGGAGCGGCGCGCCGGCTAACAGCGCGCGACGTTCCACGGCGCGGAGTCTGGAAGAATCCCCGCATGTCCGAAGACGCCACAGGACCGGAAGCCGCCCTCGCGCGCCTCGGGATCGAGCTTCCGCCGCCGGCGAAGCCGCTCTTCTCCTACATCCCCGTGAAGGTCGCAGCCGGCCTCGCCCACGTCTCCGGCCAGGTTCCGATGGAGGACGGAAAGGTCCTCGTCGAAGGGCACCTCGGCGCGGAGGTCTCCGTGGAGGAGGGGGCCGAGGCCGCGAAGCGGTGCGCGCTCCAGGCGCTGTCGGTGCTCCGCGCGACCGTCGGATCCCTGGATGAGGTGGCGGGAGTCGTTCAGCTCTCCGTGTTCGTCAACTCCGCGCCGGGTTTCACCCAGCAGCCGTCGGTAGCGAACGGCGCGAGTGATTTCCTCGTCGAGGTCTTCGGGCACGACGCCGGTTCGCATGCGCGTTTCGCGGTCGGCGTTCCGGAGCTGCCGTTGAACGCCTGCGTTGAGGTCGCGTTGGTGGCGGAGCTCGCGTAGCAGAGCGGTGATCGCGAAGCTCAGCCCTGCGCGGCACGCTCCCGTAACACCCGGACGTCACCGCGCCGGAGCGTGATCCCGCGGGCGTCGAAGTGCTCCAGCAGCGGCAGCGCGAACTTCCGCGACGTTCCCAGGCGCTCGCGGAAGGCGCTGACGGTGATGCCGTCGGCTCCGAGTTCCCGAACGATCCGTTCGCCGGAGGCCACCAGGTCCGGCGTCATCACGAGCTCCGGGGAGACGCGGACGAGTCGCGCCGTCGCGACGGCGGCGTCGATGGCGTCGCGCTTCGTCCCCCTCGAGATGAGCTCCGCGATGGTCGGCGGAGTCGGCTCCGCGTCGGCGACCGTACGAACGATCTGCTCGATCTCCGCTTCGCGCTCGCCGAGGCGCATCCGATGCGAGGCGAGCCGCAGCGTTCCGCCGGTCCGCGCGAGGATGCCCGCCGCGAGCAGGTCGTCGAGGATCGCGTCAACGAGCTCCTCGGTGGCCGCGAGGGAGTTGCGGTGCAACGACTCCGAGACGGCCGCTCGGCCGAACGCGACGTCCGCGCCGTCTCGCATCGGGTTGGCCGCGTGGAACGTCGAGAACGCAGCCGTGACGTCCTCCACGAGGCCGCGGTGGAGGGACTCGCTCATCAACCATCCGCCGACGCGGTGCGCCTCCGCCTCCGAAGGCTCTTGGCCGGTAAGCAGGACGACCTCGCTCGCCCGAACGACTCCGCGTTCCTCGACCGTCAGAGCCGCGATCCGCGAACGGTCGGTGTTCCGGCGCGCCTCGAGCCGTTCCGCCGCGCCGGCTCCGGGACGTGACGGCGGAGCCACGTCCAGGACCACGCCTCCCGCGACCGTCTCTCTGCGCCCGGAATCCCGCAACACGAACCGGTCGCCCGCCTCGAGCGGGAACGGCTCGCTCAGGCGCACGCGGGCGAAGCTCCGCTCACCGGCGCCGAGCTCCGGAACCTCGTAGAGCCGGATCCGCGCGTCGCGCTCCGCGGCGCCCGCATACAGCTTGTAGGACCCTCTGTCGGTGACGGCGTGGCGGAGGCCGCGAACGCCGCGGAGCTCCGCTTCGAACGCCGACGTGCTCCTCCACGTGCGCGGGCGGATCAGGACGTCACCGCGCTGGAGATCCGCGCGCTCCGCCCCGGAGAGATTCACCGCGACCCGCGTTCCGGCGGATGCCTCGTCGAGCGACCGCTTGTGTGTCTGGAGGCCGCGGACGCGCGCGCGCAGCCCGCGCGGTGCGATCTCCACGTCGTCGCCGCCGCGGAGCGCTCCTCCGGTCAGGGTCCCCGTCACGACCGTTCCGGCACCCCGGATCGAGAACACGCGGTCGATGAACTGGCGCGGGCGCTCGTCCTCCGCCGCGAGCGGCACGGCCGCGATCATCTCGTCGAGCGCCGCGGCGAGCTCCTCGACCCCTTCTCCGGTCGTCGCCGAGACGGGAACGATCGGTGCCTCCGCGAGCGCCGTGGAGACGATCCGCTCCTGCGCCTCCGCGCGCGCCATCTCCAAGGTGTCCTCGTCGACCAGGTCCCGCTTGGTCAGGGCGACGACGGCGCCCTCCACGCCGAGGACGTCGAGGATCGCGAGGTGTTCCTCCGACTGCGGTTTCCATCCCTCGTCGGCGGCGACCACGAACAGGACGAGCCGGACCGGTCCGACTCCCGCGAGCATGTTGGCGACGAAGCGCTCGTGTCCGGGAACGTCGACGAACCCGATCTCCGCACCCGTCGGGAGCGTGACCCACGCGAAGCCGAGATCGATCGTCAGGCCGCGGCGCTTCTCCTCGGCGAGGCGATCGGGATCCATCCCCGTGAGACGAAGGATCAGCGAGGACTTGCCGTGGTCGACGTGTCCGGCGGTGGCGACGACCCGGGGATGCGCGGCGGCCGTGCCCGCCGCGGAGGTGCTCACGAGGGCGACGGCTCCTCCTTGGCATCGTCGTCGTCGTGCTCCGCCTCGTGGTTCGGATCGCCTTCCAGCGCATACAGGATCGCGCGAGCGAGGTGCGGGAGCTCGTCGTCGTCGACGGTGCGCAGATCGAACGAGACCGTCGTCTCCTCCACGCGACAGAACACGGGAACGGCTCCGGTTCGAAGACGCGCCGCGAACTCCTGCGGGTCCCCGATCGAGAGGAACACGCTCCACGACCCCAGCGCGTGGCCCGGCATGGATCCTCCGCCCACGACCGCCTCCGACTGTGCGATGTGGGCGCCCTCGAGCTCTCCATCGAGCGCCTCCTCGAGCCGCTGCGCGCGGTCGCGAACGGTCGCCGAGGACTCGTGGAGCATCCGGTGCACGGGGAGGTCCGCTTCACGTCCCATCTCGTGCGCACGCAGGACCGCCTCGAGCGCGGCGACCTGCATCTTGTCCACGCGGAGCGCGCGAGCCAGCGGATGCGTGCGCAGCCGCTCGACCAGCTCGCCGCGCCCCACGACGATGCCCGCCTGGGGACCGCCGAGGAGCTTGTCGCCGGAGAAACACGCGAGGTCCGTTCCGTCGGCGAGCGCGTCGTAGACCGAGGGCTCGTCGTCGGGAAGTCCGGACGTCCTCCGGAGGAGCCCCGATCCGAGGTCGTACAACAGCGGAAGGCCGCGTGCCCGCGCCAGGTCCGCCAGCACCTTCGTCGTCGGAGATGCGGCGAAGCCGACGATCCGGTAGTTGCTCGGATGCACCTTGAGGATCGCGCCGGTCTTCTCGGTGATCGCCGAGCGGTAGTCGCCGATCCGCGTGCGGTTCGTCGTTCCGACCTCCACGAGCTTCGCTCCGGAGGCGGACATGATGTCGGGCAGGCGGAACTCTCCGCCGATCTCGATCAGCTCGCCGCGCGAGACGAGGACCTCCTTGCGGCGCGCGATCGCCGCGAGCATCAGCAGGAGCGCCGCCGCATTGTTGTTGACGACGAACGCCGACTCCGCACCGGTGATGGCGGTGAGGAGGGCCTCCGCCCGCGTCGTGCGCTTTCCGCGGAGGCCGCGAGCGCGGTCGACCTCCAGGTCGGAATAGGACCGTGCGACCTTCGCCGCGGCTTTTGCGGCGTTCGCGGGGAGCGGCGCCCGACCCAGGCCGGTGTGGAGGATGACGCCCGTCGCGTTGATGGCCGGCGTCAGACCCGTGACGACGCTAGAGGCGAGCTGCGCCGCCCGGGCGAGCAGAACGTCGTCCTCCGGCGGCGAAACTCCGGCCGCCGCCTCGGTCCGGACGTCCAGCAGCACCGAGGTGAGGGCCTGCTTCAGCAGCGGCCGGCCGACGGCCTCCGCGATCCGCACGCCGGGGGCAGAGCGGAGGAGCGCGTCGACCGACGGGATCCCACGCCGGAGCCCGGGCCGTTCCTTGCGCGTGACCTGCGCCATGGAGGTGAGCCTACCCTCGGCCCAGGCAGCGGCGACGTGCGCGCGTGTCGGCTTGCGCCCGCGTGCGGCAGAATGGAGGCGAATGGACACCGAGGAGCGCACCGCCTTCTCCTCCGCCGCGGAGCACTGGATGGTTCGCGGCGGCGGCCTCGACATCGAGATCGCCGACGGCCAGGGCCTGAAGACCGAGGAGATGATCCTCAACATCGGGCCGCAGCACCCCTCCACCCACGGGGTGCTCCGCGTCGTCCTCGAGCTCGACGGAGAGGTGATCCGCCGTGCGGAGCCCGTGATCGGCTACATGCACCGCGGCGCGGAGAAGCTCGCCGAGCACCGCGACGCCCGCCAGACGCTCGTGCTGATGAACCGCCACGACTGGCTCTCCGCGTTCAACAACGAGCTCGGCTGGGTCAATGCCGTCGAGCGGCTGTCCGGCATCGAGGTCCCGGAGAGAGCGCAGTGGATCCGCACGATGATGGCGGAGTGGAACCGCATCCTGAACCACCTGATGTTCACCGGTTCCTTTCCGCTCGAGCTCGGCGCGATGACGCCGATGTTCTTCGCCTTCCGCGAGCGGGAGATGATCCAGGACCTGATGGAGTCGTGCACCGGCGCGCGCATGCACCACTCCTATTGCCGGGTCGGAGGACTGAAGGACGATCTCCCGCGCGGATTCCTGAAGGAATCCGCGGACGTCCTCAAGTGGGTTCGCGCGAAGCTCAAGGACTTCGACAACCTGGTGATGGGCAACGAGATCATCTTCGCCCGCACTCGAGGCGTCGGCGTGCTTCCGGCGGAGACGGCGATTGCGTACGGCGCATCCGGACCGGTCGCTCAAGGCTCGGGCGTCGCGGTCGACTCGCGCAAGGACGAGCCCTACGAGAAGTACGGCGAGGTCGACTTCCAGGTTCCGGTCGGCAAGGACGGCGATGCCTACGACCGGCTATGGGTGCTCGTGCAGCGGATGTGGGAGTCGACGAACATCATCGAGCAGTGCATGGAGAAGCTCCCCGCCGGGCCGTACATCGCGCCGAAGCTCCCGAAGACCGTGAAGCCGGAGGGCGAGATCTACTTCCGAAGCGAGAACCCGCTCGGGCTGATGGGCTACTACCTCGTCGGCAACGGAAAGAAGGAGCCCTACCGCCTGCGGATGCGCACCGCGTCGTTCTCCAACGTGTCGGTGCTTCCCGCGATGCTTCCCGGAACCCTCGTTCCCGACCTGATCGCGATCCTCGGCAGCATCTTCTTCGTCGTCGGAGACGTCGACAAGTAGCTCAGAGCGGGTTCCACGGCGGCGCTTGCCGGCCTCCGGTCGCGAGCGTGAGCCAGCGGAGACGTCCGAGGCCCACGGGGTCGACGAGCTCCATCGCGGCGTTGCGACCGCTCC
This sequence comes from Actinomycetota bacterium, assembly GCA_045805245.1. GTDB lineage: Bacteria > Actinomycetota > UBA4738 > UBA4738 > JBJMLN01 > JBJMLN01. Next base: position 7,563 of record JBJMLP010000230.1, read on the forward strand.
AGGTTCGGACCGCTTCGGCACCGCTTCCGGTGGAGAGCAATGAGGTCTGACGCTCGCGCTCCTGCGTGAACCACTCCTCGAAGCCGAGCGAGCGGAGGGCCTCCGTCTGCGAGGCCGGAGGGAAGGCGTGGAGATTCAACGTCTCGGCGTGCGCCGCGATCGCGGGGAGATCCACGCCCGCGGTGATGTCCGTGCTTCCCGGAGCGTCCACGTCGATCTCCACGACGTGCTGCGATCGATAGCCGTGCAGGTCGTTGAGCCCGCCCTCGTAGTCGATCAGCAGCGCGTAGCCGTCGTGGAGGACCTCCCCGAGCGAATCGACGAACTCCTCCGCTCCCACCGGAACGGCGAGCTCGTCTCCCGGTTGCAGATCAGGCGCCGGGTCGTCGTCGCTCGGAACGTCGACCTCCACCAGACGGCCCGCGTCGAGCGCGATGCGGACCTCGACCGTTCCTTCCGGCGTTCCTCGAATGCGGCGGAACGGGAGGTTGTCGAGAAGCTCGTTCGCGATCACGACCCCGCCTTCGATGGGTTCCATGCTCCGGAGGTCGGTGACGGTCCGGAGCCCGAGCTCCTGGAGACGCGTCCGGGCGCCGGCGCTCCGCTCCACGGCCGTGTAGTCGAGCGGCGCTCCGAAGGCGTGGAGCTGGCGGGCGAGCGTTCCGTCTCCGGCGCCGGCTTCGACGACGCGGAACGGGTCCGGCCGCCCGAGGCCCTCCCACAGCTTCCGGAGTCCGCGCGCGAGCAGCTCTCCGAACAGCGGGTGGACGTGCGGGCTCGTGACGAAATGACCGGCCGTTCCGACGGGAGGCGCGTCGTAGAACCCTCCGCGGGCGTAGAGCGCGATCTCCATGTACTCGGCGAAGGAGATCGGTCCGTGATCGTCGACCGCCGAGACGACACGCGCGCGCAGGTCCGTCTCCGCGTCGCTCCCCGATCGCATCGCGCCAGTATGGGGGCCTGGGAGAATCCGGCGCATGGAGACCTCCGCACCGCAGGAGCCGCGTCCGGCCGCGACCGTGATCGCGGCGCGAGACGCCGACGACGGCATCGAAGTGCTGGTGCTGCGGCGCTCTGCCGGCAGCCGCTTTCTTCCCGGCTACGTGGTCTTCCCGGGCGGTGCGGTCGACGCGGGCGATGCGGAGCTCGCTCGCCGGTGGTTCCGGGACTCCGAGGAGGCCACGCGGGCTTGCGCCGTTCGCGAGCTCGCGGAGGAAACGGGCCTGGCGCTGACGTCTTCCGGCCTCCGTGCGCATTCGGGCGCAACGATCGATGAGGCGCCGCCCGCCGCGGAGGCGCTTCGTCAGATCTCCCACTGGATCGCGCCGGAGGAGGTGCCCGTTCGCTTCGACGCGCGCTTCTTCGCGCTGTCCGCTTCCCGAGGGGTGGAGCCGACCGCCGACGGCGCGGAGGCCGAACACGCCTGGTGGGCCGACCCGCGTGCGCTCCTCCGGGAGTACGAGGAGGGAACCACCTCACTGTACTGGCCGACGTTCAAGCTGACGGAGGCGCTCGCCCGCTGCTCAAGCGTCGAGGACGTCCTCGCGCTCGACGTCCCCCAGGACGACGGTTACGAGGACGAGGAGTGAGCGCGCGCGTCGTTCGCGTGCTGGCTCCCAACCCGAGTGTGTACACGCTCGAGGGAACGAACACCTGGATTGTCGGCCGGGATCCCTCTGTGGTGATCGATCCGGGTCCCGACATCCCCTCGCATCTCGAGGAGGTGGAGCGCGCGGCCGGCCGCGTCGCCGCGATCCTGTTGACGCACCGGCATGAGGACCACGCCACCGACGCTCCCGCGCTCGCGGAGATGACGCGAGCGCCGGTGCTCTCCTTCGCGACCGACGGTGCGACACACCTGCTCGACGAGCAGATGCTGACGTTCGGCGATCTCTCGCTCCTCGTGTTCTCCGTTCCGGGGCACACGTCCGACTCGATCGCCCTCCTCGAGCCACTGAACCGGGCCCTCTTCACCGGCGACACGGTGCTCGGACGCGGCACCAGCTTCATCGATCCTCCAGAGGGAGACGTCGCTGCGTACCTCCGTTCGCTCCGGCGACTCCGCGACCTGGATGCACGGGTGATCTATCCGGGGCACGGGCCGGCGGCGTTCCGCGTCCGGGAGAAGCTCGACGAGTACCTTCACCACCGCGTGGAGCGCGAGCGCCAGGTGCTTTCCGCGCTCGGGGACGATGCGAGGACGGCGGAGGAGCTCGTGCCCGAGATCTATGCCGACTATCCGAAGGAGGCATGGCCGCTCGCGGCGCGATCCGTGCTCGCGCATCTCCTGAAACTGGAAACGGAGGGCCGCGTGCGTCGGGCCGAGCGGGATGCTTCCGACGACGACGTCCGGTTCGCCCCGACGCAGACCCATCCGTGCGCGCGATGCGGCCGGCCGGTCCGCGGAGCCGCTCCGCTGTGCGAGAAGCACAGTCTCGAGATGTTGCAGGAGCCGGTCAGCGCCCCGACGCGTACGGAAGCACGTAGCGACGGCCACGACGGAGCAGGCGCCGCTCGACCGACAGGCGGTTCAGCGTCCGGTTGACGGTCTCCCGGGCGCAGCCGGTCATGCGCGCGAGGTCCTCCTGCGTGATCGAGAGGTCCACGCGCCGGCCCTCCGGTGTCTTCGTCGACCGGCGATCGGCCAGATCGCAGAGCACGGCGACGATCCGTTCCGCCGCGTCGAGCACCAGCGCGTCGCGGAGCTTTTCCGCGAACCGGAGCGCGCGCCCGCTGGAGATCTCCACGACCGCCGAGGCGATCCCGGGATCTGCGACGAGCGGTTCGGAGGAGCTCACCACCTGAGCGTTCTCACGGGCGACCGCCGAGAACGGCGACGGAGAGCGCGACCACCCTCCGAAGATCGCGGGCGGCAGCACGATGTCGAGGAGGCATTCGCGGCCGGACTCCATGACGCAGCAGAGCTCGACCGCTCCGGCTTCGACGAGGAAGAGTCGGTCCTCCGGCTCACCCTGGCGGAGGAGCGTTTGCCCCGCATGCGGCCTCGTCCGGTGGCCTCGCTCGCCGAGCACCTCACGCAGCAACGACCACGCGTCCGTCGGACGCGAGATCGCACGCGGTCGAAGCGGGGGGAGCTCGCTCGCGGCCGGCGCCGGAGCGGCGGTCGTGGAGCCCATCCGCGAGCACCGTAACGGCAGCCGCCGACACCGTTCCGTCGGGGTCGCCGGACAGGTAGGCTGACCGCGCCGAAGGGAGGGCACGTGGCGAACCGCGGAGGGGACATCCTGGCGAACGTGCCGTTGTTCTCCGAGCTCTCGAAGCGCCATCTCAAGCGGGTCGCCGAGCTGATGGACGAGGAGCGCTATCACGACGGCGCCAACGTCGTCCACGAGGGAGAGGAGGGCGACAGCATGTACGTCCTCGTCGAGGGCCAGGCCGACGTCGTGCGCGGCGGTCGCACGGTCGACCGGCTCCTCCCCGGCGACTTCTTCGGAGAGATCTCGCTCCTCGACGGCGGACCGCGGACGGCGAGCATCGTCGCGGACACTCCGATCACGGTCCTCGCGATCCGCCGTGGCCCGTTCAACCGGATGCTCACCCAGGAGCCCGAGATCGCCGTGAAGATCCTGACGGCGCTCGCCCGGCGACTGCGGTTCATGATGCGCCGCCAGCGGTAGCGCGACGTGCGAGTCGAGTTCTTCCACCCCCCCGCCTCCGAGGACGTGGTCGGCCGCGCGCGCTGGGACGGCAAGCGAGCCGTGATCGAGAGCGAGGACGACGAGGTTCGCGGAAAGCTCCAGCGCGTCTTCCGTGTGACGCCGGTCGTCGTCGACGACGCGTCGACGCGGATGCTCGGCGCGAGCGGTGAGACGGCCCTCCAGCCGGGGAGCCTCGAGTGGTTCCGAGCCGCCGCGCTGACCAGAACCGAGCCGGAAGGGCTCTCCGCTCGGATCGTTCCGGACTTCGAGCCGGGCGAGGGATGGGATCCCGCGTCGAACTACCGCACGTTCCGGAACCAGATCCGTCGCATCGACGCTGCCGAGCCCGTCGAGGAGACGACGGAGCCCGACTAGTCTGGACCGGACTAGCCCGTCGAGGATTCCACCCGAGCCGCCATGTACGCCTGGCCTGCGTCGCAGAACGGCAGGAAGTCGCACCAAGCGCATTGCGGTCCGGGTGTGGGCTCGAACTCCCCGGCGGCCATCCGTTCGAAAGACTCGAGCAGCCGCGCGCGCGTGGTCGCGGGATCTCCGGCCTGCGTCACGACCTCCTCCGCGCTGGCAAGATAGAGGTACGTGAGCTTGAGGTCCTCCGTGCGTTTGCCCCAGATCTCGGTGCACGCGAGCGCGTACACGTCGAGCTGCAGCGACGCGAGCGGATCGTCGGCCGCGGGCTTGCTCCCCGTCTTGTAGTCGACGATCTCCCACGGTCCGTCGGGCTCGCCGTAGATCGCGTCGATCCGCCCGGAGATCACGAACCGGTCGACCTGCAACAGGAACGGCCGCTCGGCGAACAGCGGAACCACTCCCGCGAACCGGCTCTCCAGGAAACGCTGCTGCAGTCGGTCCACCTTCCCGGGCTGGCCGGTCAGCTCCTCCGCCGTGAGATCCGGTGCCTCGTCCAGCTCCAGCAGCGAGGTCTGACCACTCGACCGGAGCTCGATCCATCGGTGCACCTGCGTGCCGATCCGCGCCGCCGGGCCGCTGAACGTCGGCAGCGGCCGGATCGTCGTCCAGTAGAAGCGCTTCGGGCATCGCGAATACTCGATCGCCGAGCTGACGGAGATCGTCGCGGGCAGCGCCGGGCTCCCCGGCATCTCCCCGTCGCGATCGATCGCCTCGGCCGCGGAGCGCCTTTTTCCGGCGGCGAGGTCCTCGAAGCGCCGCACCTCCTCGGGCGCGAGCGTCGAAAGGAGCGTTCCCTCGCTCGGATGCACGAGCGCGGACACGGAGCCTGCGTGCGATGCCTCGGCGGCGGCCTTCCGCCATCCCTCGCTGAACAACGGATCGTGTTCGGACCGCAGCGCCGGTCCCGGCCACGGAGCGACGAGGCGCTCCCGGTAGTCGAAGAGCGGGTTCTCCTCCGTGACGTCGACGACGTCGTCGATGGGAACGTCGCCGGAATCCTCAGCCCAGGTCTTGAGCTCGTCGAAGAACTCGCTCGGCTTCTTCGCCGTCTCCCCGTCGCCGTACCAATGCGCGCCGGTGATGAACAGCCGCTGCTTGGCACGCGTGAGCGCCACGTAGCACGTTCGGCGCTCCTCGATCATCGCCTGTTCGCGGAGCGCGAACCAGAACTGCTTCAGGTTGTCGCTGAACTTCGGAAGGATGTCGGCGTCTCCGCGCAGGTCGAAGTCGAGCGATTTCCCCTTCTCCGCGGGGTTCTGCTGCACGCGGGCATCGGGGAGGATCTCCTTCGCGAACCCCGGAACGAAGACCGTTTCGAACTCCAGCCCCTTCGCCTGGTGGATCGTCATCACCTTCACGGAGTCCTCGTCGCTTGGCTGAACGGGAGACCACTCCTGGCGCTCGAGCTCCTCCTCCGCGCGGACGTAGTCGAGGAACTGCCGGAGCGTGAGCTCGCCCTCGACGGGTGAGAAGGAGTGCACCTCGTCGAGGAACGCCGCGAGGTTCCGTCGCGTCGCCGTCGCGGCGGCGGCGTCCGGAGAGGCGTCGAGCTCGGCGAGCAGGCCGGTGCGACGGACGACCTCCGCGAGGAACTCGCCGACGGGCCTGCGCGCCTCGACTCGGAGCTCCGCGAGTTCCGCGCGGAACTCCTGCAGCCGCGCGTATCCCTCGTCGGACAACGCGGAGCGCACCGACTCGTCGTCGAGATGCTCCAGCGCCTCCGCGAACAGGAACGGCGTCGTGTCGTCCTCCTCCTCGTCGCGGAGCTCGTAGTTGCGGCCCTTCGCCCAGGCGGCGACGACCGCGAGGTCCTTGAACCCGACGCGGTACCGCGGCCCCAGGAGGATGCGCGCGAGCTCCACGCTGGCGTACGGATCGTCCGCCGCCCGCGCGTACGCGAGAACCTCCACGACGGCCGGGAGCTTCAACAGTCCCGCGAGGCCGACGATCTCGACGGGAACCCGCCGCTCCGCGAGCGCGTGCTGGAGCGGAACGAACAGCCTCGACTTGCGGCAGAGGACGGCGACGCTCGACCAGGGCTCTCCCGCATCGTGGAGGGCGACGATCCGATCGCCGATCCAGGCCGCCTCCGTCTCCTCGTCCGCGACGCGTGCGAGTTCCACCACTCCGTTCCCGTTGGGGCCGAACGGACGGAGCTCCTTGTCCGGGTCGGGTCGCTGGTCCTTCGGGATCTCCTTGATGATCTCGTCGGCGGCCGAGAGGATCCGCGCGCCGGAGCGGAAGTTCGTGTACAGCGGAAGTCTCTCGGCGTCCGAGCCGTCCGCGCGCGCGAAGCGCTCGGGGAACCGAAGCAGGTTGAACAGGCTCGCCCCGCGCCACGCGTAGATGTTCTGGTCGGGATCGCCGACCGCCGTGACGGGGAACCCCTCTCCGAAGACACCGTGGAGGAGGTCCGCCTGCGCGACGTTCGTGTCCTGATACTCATCCAGGATCAGCGTGCGGAACCGCGAGCGGTAGTCGCGCGCGACCTCCTGGAAACCCTCCACGGTCTTGAGCGCAAGCGTGATCTGATCGCCGAAGTCGATCACGCCGAGCTCGTGCTTGATCGCGCGGAAACGCTCCGCGGCGATCGCGAGCTCGATCCGTTGCTCCGCGGCGTCGAGCGAGCGCGTGCTCTTGAGCTGCTTGAGCTTGTCGCGGCGCTGTTCGTTGAACCCGACGACCGTGAGCGGATCGATGCGGTGATTCGCCGCCTGGTCGGAGAGGTCGAGGATGTTCTGGATCAGGCTCGGCTGCCATTCCGCGCGGGCGTGGTCGAACGTCATCTCCTCCAGCACGCGGGCGCAGAGCTCGTTCCGCTGCGCGGCGGTGAGGATCCGCTGCCCGGGCTCGATCCCGGCGAGCAGCCCGTGGCGCTCGAGGATCTGCGCGGCGAACCCGTGGTAGTTCAGGACCTCCGGCTCCTCGCCCTCCGGGAGATCCAGATGCCCGAGGGCCGAGCGGATGCGAAGCGTCAGGTTCTCCGTGGCCTTGTTCGTGAACGTCAGGCACAGCACGTTGCCGGGGAGGACGCCCTCGTGGTCCGCTTCCACCTTGCCGAGCGCGACCAGCGCGAGATACACGACGCGCGCGGCCATCACGGAGGTCTTTCCGGATCCCGCTCCGGCGACGACGACGTACGGCTCGAGCGGCATGGAGATCGCGCGCCACTGCTCCTCCGTCGGCTCGGCGCCCATCGCGAGGACGATCTCCTCGGGGTACGCGCTCACGCCGTCACCTCCGAGGGATCCGCGGGCTCCGCGAACACGGGGCCTCCCTCCGGCCAGAGCGGACAGAGCGTCTTGAAGGAGCAGAACCGGCAGTTCGCCTCCGGGTTCGGCGTGTAGATCTCGGAGATCTGGAGCGCCGTGAGCCGCTCGATCAGCGCGCCGAGCCGCTCGCTCATCTCCTGTTCGTACGCGGGACCGGCCTCCGACGTCAGCGCCATGCACGTGCGTTTGAGGGCTCCCGTGTGGTAGTCGCTGTCGCGAAGGAACGCGAGCTCCACGGCCTTCACGGGACCGAAGCCGGAGAGCTCCTCGGCGAGCTTCACGGCGAGCGCGTAGATCCCGACCTGGAGGTTCTCCTCCGCGTCGGGAGCGTTGCGCGCTTTTCCCGTCTTGTAGTCGGTGATGAGGACGCCCTTGCCCGCCGGTCCGATCCGGTCGATCTTTCCGCTCACGGTGGCGCCCGCGAACGGGAACTCGAAGTGCGTCTCCTGTCCGAGTGCGGTCGCGGCTCCGTACTCCGCGAACCACGCGGGGAGCATCGTGCGCACCACGAGACGCCGGAACGCCTCCGAGACGGCGAACGAAGGGAACTCCGCCGCACGCCACCGCTGTTCCGCCGCCTCGATCAGCGAGTCGAGGTCTCGCGCGATCACGCCGTTCTCGCAGTCCTCGATCAGGCGGTGCACGAGATGACCGACCCAGGCCTGGTAGCCCGAACGGCTCTCGAGGCCGAGTTCCTCGCCGAGGACGTACTGCAGCTCGCAGTTCTCGAGCCTCGACAGACGGGAGTAGGAGACCCGGAGTCCCTCGTGGAGCGGCCGGCCGGTGTCCGTCCAGTCGCGCTGGAACCACCAGCGATCCGGCTCCTCCCCGAGCGCGAGGAGTCCCTCCAGCGCGGCGAGGCGTTCCGGCGTCGCCCTGGTGGTGTCGGCGAGCTCGAGGCGCCAGGCGCTCTGCGCCTCCGCGACCGTGAGCGGCTCTCGAGAGTTGGGTCCCGGGGCGGGTGACCACTCGACACCGAGCTCGGTGACGAACCGCGACGGAGCGCTGAGGGCTCCCGCCTCTCCATGCGGGTCGCTGCCCGTGAAGAGGACCCGCCGGCGTGCGCGGCCGACGACAAGGCGGAAAAGCCGGCGCTCGTCCTCGAGACGGAGACGGTTGCGATCGGACTGGGAGATCGCGCGATCGAGCGCGTCGAGGTCGAACATCGGCTCCGGCCGGGACAGGCTCGGGAAATCTCCCTCGACGGCGCCGGCGACGACGATCGTGTCGAACTCCTCGCCGGCCGCGCCGTGCGCGGTGAGGATCTGCACGGCGTCTCCCCTGCGGGCGTCCGGGCCCCAGCCGCCGACGTCCTCTCCGGCTCCGGAGGCGTCGAGGAATGCCGCGACGGACGCGTCGGCGCGTTCTCCCGCCGAGGAGACCGCATCCGCGAACGCCATCACCGCGTCCAAGTCTCGCTCCGCGTCTCGCTCCGCCTCACGGGAGACGGCCGCGGCGTCGACCAGTCGCTTCGACGCCGGAAGCGTCCGCCACAGCGTCGAGAACACGTCGACGACGGAACGTTCCGCGAGCGGTTCCGCCTCGTCGAGCGCGTTCCGAAGGGCGTCGATCGAGGCGATCTCCTCGTCGGTGAGGTCGTCGTGGTGCAGGAGGGCCGCCTCCGTCGGCTCGCCCGCCGCTCTCGCCGCGCGGACGAGGGCGTACGCCTTCGCGGGCGGGATGCGTCCGAGCTCGGAGGTGAGAAGGGCCTCGACTCGCTCGGCGCGCTGCTCCGGATAGGCGAGCCACCGCAGGGCGAGGACGTACGGATACGTGGCCGCTTCCGTCGCGACCGCGATGCCGCCGTCCGGCGCCGACCTCGGGATGTCCGCGTCGTCCAGCGCGCGGAGGACGCTCGGCAGGTCCGATCCCTGCCGCCGCACGACGACGGCGAGGTCCCCCCACGGGATCCGCTCCTCGGCGTGGACGCGGCGGAGCTCCGTCGCGATCGCGGCGTGCTCCTCGGAGGAGTGTGCCGAGTACCACGCGCCCGTCTCGATCGAGTCCCCGCGATGCTTCGTCGTCAGCTCGACGTGCTCGACGCCCGCGAACGTCCGCTCGAAGCGTTCCAGCGGCTCGCACGTCGTTCCCTGGAACGAGAAGACGTGCGCGTCGGCGTCTCCCGCGACCGCGAGGCTCGTGAGCTGCAGGCCGGCGAGGAGCGACTCCGTCGCGAACGTGGAGTCCTGGAAGTCGTCGACGAGGAGATGGTCGAACTCCGGCTCGCCCTTCGAGGCGACCGCGGCGGCCTGCATCAGGAGGCCGGCGAAGTCGACGGCTCCCTCCGCGTCGAGAACCTGGAGGTACCGGCGGTAGAACGCGGCGAGCTCGCGCCAGCCGCCGAGGTCTCGCTCCTCCGCCTTGGCCGCGATGTCCTCCGGCTGCAGGAGCGCCTCCTGCGCGCGGAGCAGGAACTGGCGCACCTGGTCGGCGAATCCCCTCAGTTCGAGCATCGACCCGTAGGCCGGCCACTGCTCCCGGTCCTCTCCGCGGAGGAGATCGCGGACGTGCGCGTACTGCTCCGCGGCCGAGAGCACCTGGGGCGACGTGGAGTAGCCGAGCTCCTCCGCGCGCGTGGAGACGACGTGGAACGCGAGTCCGTGGACGGTCAGAACGCGCAGTCCGGGCAGGGAGCTCCGCAGCCGTCCGAGGAGCGTCCGGCGCGCCGCGGCCCGGGTGCGCTTGGAGCGCGTCACGAGCCCGACCCGCTCGGGGTCCGCTCCGTCCTCGATCAGGCGCGCGAACCGCTCGGTGAGCGCGGCGGTCTTTCCCGTGCCGGAGCTGCCGGTGACGAGGAGCGTTCCGCGGCGGTGCTCCAGAACTCGGAGCTGGCCGGGATCGGGGTCGATGGAAGAAGTGCCGAGGGGTCGCACGTGGCCGATGCTAGCGCTCGGGTACGACAGTCCGGGAAGACCAGCTCCTGCGGCCCGGAAGGCCTCGATCAACCGGCTCTCAGCTCGCCGCCTTCTTCACGAGCGCCTTGATCTTCGCCTCGTCGGCGGCGGAGAGCTTCAACAAGGCGTAGGACGTCGGCCACATGTTCCCCTCGTCGAGGTTGGCCGCCTCCTCGAAGCCGAGCGTGGCGTACCTGGAGTTGAACTTCGCGGCACTCTTGAAGAAGCAGACGATCTTGCCGTCCCGCGCATATGCGGGGAACCCGTACCAGGTCTTCGGCCAGAGGTCCGGGGCGGTCGCTTCGACGATCGCATGGATCCGCTTGGCCAACGCGCGGTCCGACGGCTTCATCGCCGCGATCGCCGCGAGCACATCGCGTTCGCCCTGTGCCCGGTCCTTGGTCGCCCGCTCTTCCGCTTTGAGCTCTTTCGCGCGAGCCTTCATCGCAGCGCGTTCCTCGGCGGAGAATCCCTTGGAGGTTCCGCCCGCCGCTGCGGTGCGTTTGGCTGCCGTGCGCTTCGCGGACTTGTTCGTGCTCTTGGCGGTCGTCTTGTCGGCCATTCGGAATGCACCTCCGTCTCGTGAACGACGTATCGTACGTCGCCCGCGGAGATGCCTAGCTCGAGGTGCTGCTCACCGCTCGTTCGACGGTGAACGTCACCCACCACGAAGAGGTGCCGTCGGCGTTCTTGGATTCGGTGAGGACGGGATCGCCGACCAGCCGGCGCCCGAGACGGCGGGCCTCCGTTTCCGCCGCCGCGACGACCTCGTCGAGCTTGTCGCGGTCCTCGAGGGCGAACGTCTGTGTCTTGCTCATGGCTGAACTATCGGCACGTTCGGATGCGAGCTCAATCCGGGTCGATCGGAGCGCGCGGCTCAGCCGGCGCGGTTGGCGGCCGCCCAGCGGTTCACGTCGCCCGGCGTCAGTGCTCCGACGAGTGCGCCTTCACGGAGGACGAGCGCGGCGCTGTTCCCTCCGAGACGCTGGAGCGCCTCCTGGAGCGGCGCGTCGGCCGACACCGTCGAGACCTCCTCCATCGGGATCATCGCCTCGCGCGCGGGCGCGAACGGGTTCACCTGTCCGACCCGGCTCGCGGAGTCGAACGTCATCAGGCCGACGAGCGCTCCGTTCTCCACGACCGGGAACGCTTCGTGCTCGTGGCCGCGGAGGTACTGCTCCAGCACTTGGGAGAGCGCCATGCCCGATGGGATCGACGCGGGAGGCGCTCCCATCGCCTGCTGAACGGTCGCTCCTCTGAGCGCCGTCTGGAACGTCGTCCGCTTCGTGGCGGCCTGGGCGTTCTGGATCAGGAACCATCCGATGAAACCGATCCAGATGCCGCCGCCGACGTCGCCGCGATAGAGCGCCAGCCCTCCGAGGAACAGCAGGCCTCCACCCACGATGAAGCCGCCGACCGTCGCGACCTTCGTCGCGAGCATCTCGTTGCCGGAGATCCGCCACACGGCCGCCCGGAGCATCTGCCCACCGTCGAGCGGATAGCCGGGAACGACGTTGAAGATGGCCAGCACGACATTGATCCAGCCGACGTAGCCGAACGAGATCGCGACGAGGTGCCCGGCGGCCTCTCGGGAGATCAGCCAGAACACGGCGCCGATCAGCAGGCTCGCTCCCGGTCCGGCCGCGGAGATCAGGAACTGGTCGCCGGGCTGCTTGTCGAGCTTCGTCGCCGTGGCGCCGCCGAAGAAGTAGAGCGTGATGCTCGACACCTCGACGTTCCGCAGACGCGCGATGAGCGCGTGTGAGAGCTCGTGCCCGAGGATCGAGCCGAAGAACAGGAACGCCGTGAAGACCGCGAGCGGCACGGCCGTCGACTGCTGCATCCCGTAGCCGTTCGTGTACTGGACGACGAGGCTGTATACGACGAAGAGCGCGATGAAGATCCAGGAGGAATCCACGCGAACGGGGATCCCCCGGATCCTTGCGATCGTGAAGGCGCGTCCGCCGAACATCCCGTCTCCCGCTCGAGGCTCCCTGCGAGCGTACCCCAGGCTTTCGTTACCTCCCGAAGCCGTCGACCGGGAAGCTCGAGGCTTGAGGAGGGGGCGGTGGCTACTCCTCGACGTCGAGCAGCGTGGAGAGTTGGCGCGCGTTGTTGACCGCGAAGTCCCGGTAGCAGTTGTTCATCAGCACGTGCGTCTCACGGGTCTCCTCGGAGAGCTCCTCGATGCGCGGAACCCACTCCTCCAGCTCCTTGTCGCTGTAGTCGTAGCGGAACCGCTCCGCGGCGCCGCCGGCCTTCCGCTTCCACGCCTCGGGATCTCGGCCGTGGAAACGCACCATCGCGAGATCCTTCGCGGTCGCAGCCGCGATCGGAGGCAGCGACGAATCGAATCCTTGCGGCATGTCCACGCAGACGAGCGGCAGGTTCCGTTCCTCCAGGAACGACAGCGTCTCCTCCAGGTTCCGTTCCTCCATCCACGACTTGTGACGGAACTCCACGGCGATGCGGAAGTCCTTCAGCCGGTCGGCGACCTCCTCGATGTACGCCTTGTTCTTGCGGGCGATCACGAACCACTGCGGGAACTGGAACAGCACGGCACCGAGCTTCCCGGAGGAGTGGAGCGGCATCAGCGCGTCGTGGAAACGCTGCCAGACCTCCTCGACTGCCTCGTTGGGGAGGTCCTTGCGGTACAGGTTCTTCTTCTCTCGCGCCTCCTCCGGAACCATCTCCTGGACGTCCTTGTAAAGCGAGTCCGGCTTCGTCGGATGTTCCGTCAGGAGGGAGTACGCCTTGATGTTGAACGTGAAGTCCTTCGGCGTGCGCTCGATCCAGAGCTCGGAGTTTCGCTCCGACGGCGGGAAGTAGTAGGTGGAGTCGACCTCCACGATCGGGAACTGCTCCGCGTAGAAGCGCAGCCGGTCCTCCGCCGACTTCGTTCCCGGAGGATAGAAATGCCCCTCCTTGACGAGCGTCGGCTCCGTCCAGCTGGAGATGCCGACGCGGATCTCTCCCATGCGTTCGAGCTTACTGAAGCGGTTGTCTCAGGCTGGCTTCTCCCACACCGAGACGTGCTTCCGGCTCTCGCTGGTGAACGGCTCGTGGTTCCAGCCGCTCCAGCGTTCGCGCAGCGTCATGCCTGCGATCTGGGCCATCAGGTCGAGCTCCGAGGGCCAGACGTAGCGGAACGGCATCGACGAGCGTTCATAGCGGCCGTCGACGTTCTCGATGTGGTGGGAGATCAGCCCCTGATTCACCACGTCGTACTCGTCCACTCCCCAGTAATCCTCGCTGCCGTGGAACACCTCATAGATCGAACCGGGTGGAAGGTGCTGAAGTCCTGGGACGCCAACCTCGATGACGAAGGAGCCACCGGGCTCGAGGTGAGCGGCAGCGTTCCGGAAGCACGCGACCTGCGCCTCCTGCGTCGTCAGGTTCTCGATGGTGTTGTAGACGAGGTACGCGAGGGAGAACGACCCGTCAACCCGCGTCGTGGAGAAGTCGCCGATCGTCACGTCGATCGCATCTGAGCCCGGCTTCTCCTGCAGCTTCGCGATCATCGCTTGTGAAAGATCGATCCCCGAGACCCGCACGCCACGTGTTGCGAGGGGGAGAGCGATGCGGCCCGTGCCGATGCCGAGCTCCAGCGCGCGGCCGCCGCCGGCACGTGCCGCAAGGAAGTCGACCGTCGCCTCGATCGTTGCGGGCTGGAACTCGTCCCACGCGGAGTCGTCGTAGGTCGCCGCGTCACGTTCGTCCCAAACGTTCTCCACGCTCGAAATCTACCGAAGACCTGCGCTGTTACCCTGAGAGGCGTCGAAGGGGAGTAGTCCACAAGCGGGCTTCAACCGTCATCACGGCCGCGAGGCGCGGCTCGGTTGGCCCCCCGGGTTTCCGGGGACGAGACCTTCGGTCCGACAGGACTGGAGGCATCGCCAGTGGAAACGGCTCCCCGCACGACGAGCGCTCGCTCGTTCCTTCCGATCGGCCTCGCGCTCGGGCTGACGCTCCCGGGCATCGTTCTGCGGCTGGCCGATCCCGGCGCATCGCCTCCGGTGGAAGCCCTGCTATTCGGCACCGCGATCGTCGGCGCCGCGTTCCTGCTCGCCTGGGGCGCGGAGGTCGCCCAGCTGGACATCTCGGCGGGCCTCGCGCTCGCACTGCTCGCCCTCATCGCCGTCCTTCCGGAGTACGCCGTGGACTTCGTGTTCACGTGGAAAGCCGGCAACGCCGTGGAGCAGTTCGGCTCCGCCTGCCACGCGCCCGGGGCGACGGGGGACAGCTCCTGCTCCCTCGCGCTCGCGAACATGACCGGCGCGAACCGTCTCCTGATCGGCGTCGGCTGGGCCGCCGTCGTTTTCATCGCGTGGTTCCGATCGCGGCGACGCGGACAACGGATGGAGGCCGTCACGCTGCGGAGGTCGCATTCCGTGGAGCTCGCGTTCCTCGCCGTCGCGACCGGGTACTCGCTCACGCTTCCGCTCAAGCA
>JBJMLP010000231.1:0-2570 GCA_045805245.1 Actinomycetota bacterium
CGAAGGACCCGCGCGAGCAGATGAAGCTCGCGATCGAAGCGGTCTTCAAGTCCTGGAACGGCCGCCGCGCGATCGATTACCGGCGGCAGAACAAGATCTCCGACGACCTCGGAACGGCCGTGAACGTCGTTGCGATGGTGTTCGGCAACCGCGGCATGGACTCCGGCACCGGCGTCGCGTTCACCCGCGATCCCTCGACCGGGGAGAGGAAGCCGTACGGGGACTACCTTCCGAACGCCCAGGGAGAGGACGTCGTCGCGGGCATCCGCAACACGCTTCCGCTCGCCCAGCTCGAGGAGATCGATCCCACCTCGTATCGCGGGTTGATGGACGTCATGTCGACGCTCGAGAACCACTACCGCGACATGTGCGACATCGAGTTCACGATCGAGAAGGGGAAGCTCTGGATCCTCCAGACCCGCGTCGGCAAGCGCACGGCGTTCGCGGAGTGGGTGATGGCCGCGGACATGGTGGGGGAGGATCTGATCTCCCTCGACGAGGCGCTCCTCCGTGTGGACGCCAACCGGTTGGAGGAGCTCTTCAAGCGGGTGATCTCCTCGAAGGCGAAGGCCGAACCGATCGCGAGCGGCCTGAACGCCTCTCCGGGAGCGGCGAGCGGCAAGGTCGTCTTCACCGCCGACGATGCGAAGGAGTGGGCGGACGGAGGAGAGCGCGTGATCCTCGTCCGCCGGGAGACGACGCCGGACGACTACCACGGCATGATCTCCTCGCAGGGCATCCTGACGAGCGCCGGCGGAGCGAACTCGCACGCGGCCGTCGTCGCCCGCGGGGAGGGCATCCCGGCGGTCTGCGGCGCCGACGCGATCAAGATCGACTTCCCGTCCCGCTCCTTCACCGCCAACGGGACCACGGTGAAGGAGGGCGACGTCGTCACGATCGACGGCTTCAGCGGCCGCGTGTACGTGGGAGAGCTCCCGCTCGACGAGTCGCAGCTGGAACGTGCCCGCTCCGGGGACGCCGAAGCGCGCGAGGAGCCGATCTGGAAGGCGTTCGACCAGCTGATGCGACACGCCGACGGCACCCGGCGGCTGAAGGTCCGAGCGAACGCCGACACGCCCGATCAGGCGGCGAACGCTCGCGATCGCGGCGCGGAGGGCATCGGCCTGTGCCGGACCGAGCACATGTTCCTCGGGGAGGAGCGGGTCGAGGCGGTTCGCCAGATGATCTTCGCCGAGACGCCCGAGGACGAGGAGCGCGCGTACGAGGCCCTGCTGCCGCTCCAAAGGGACGACTTCGTCGGCATCTTCAAGGCGATGGACGGCCTGCCCGTGACGGTGCGACTGCTCGATCCTCCGCTGCACGAGTTCCTTCCGAACCAGGTCGACCTGGCGGTCGAGGTTGCGGTCGCGGAGTCCAGAGGCGAGACCGGTGCGGAGCTCGACCGCAAGAAGGAGGAGCTCCGCAAGGTGAACGAGCTCCATGAGGCGAACCCGATGCTCGGCCTGCGGGGGGTCCGGCTCGGGATCGTGAAGCCGGGGCTGTACGCGATGCAGGTCCGTGCGATCGTCGAGGCCGCGTGCCGCGTGAAGGCCGACGGCGGCGATCCGCGGGTGGAGATCATGATCCCGCTGGTCGCGACGCGGGAGGAGCTCCGCCAGATGCGCGAGGAGCTTGAGCCCGTCGCTCACAAGGACATGTCCGACGCGGGCCAGACGCTCGACCACCTCGGATGGGGAACCATGATCGAGCTGCCGCGCGCCGCGGTGACCGCCGGGGAGATCGCCGAGGTCGCCGACTTCTTCTCCTACGGGACGAACGACCTCACGCAGACCGCGTTCGGCTTCTCACGCGACGACATCGGGAAGTTCGTCGCGATGTACGAGGAGCGCAAGCTGGTTCCGGCGAACCCGTTCGTCACGATCGACCGGCCCGGTGTCGGGCGGTTGATGCGGATCGCGACGGAGGAGGGGCGCGCCGCGAACGACCATCTCCACCTCGGCATCTGTGGCGAGCACGGAGGAGATCCCGCGAGCGTCGCGTTCTGCCACGAGATCGGGCTCGACTACGTGAGCTGCTCGCCGTTCCGCGTGGAGACGGCGCGTCTCGCCGCGGCGCAAGCTGCGGTCGGGTCGACGGAGTCGGCCTCGAAGTAGTTCGAGAATCACCCGGCGCCGCCGGCTTCTCCGCCGTCTTGGTGATGCGGGCGCACGACTCGGCGGCTAACGTGCTTCGTCCGACCCCACCTCCCCCGTGACGCAGTTGGAGGTGGCCCGTGGCCTTCCTCAGAAGTCCGGCGTTCCTCGCGCGTGCCGCGAGGCGTCGGTGGATCCTCGCCGGCACGGTCGGCGGCATCGCCGTCGGAACCGCGGTCGGTGGCCTCGCGGTCGCGTCGCCGCCGCCAATCCTGCGCGTGCTGCACGCCGCGCCGGCGTTCCTGGTTCCCGGTGAGCCGCTCGATCTGTCGGCCGGAACGATCTGCGCGCATCCGAAGGACGACGCGTGCACCGTCACCGTAGCGACCGCGAGCATCCGCGCCGTCGGAACGGATTCCTGGGCGCGAGTGTCGGGAGCCGAGGTCGACGGCACGTACCGGTTCCGCGTTCCGGCTC
>JBJMLP010000232.1:0-9374 GCA_045805245.1 Actinomycetota bacterium
CCGGCGATCGCGTCGCGGCTTCCGTTCGGGTTCGCCCCGTCGGCGATGTCACCCTCGGGCGTGACGTACCGGAAGACGACGAGCTCCTCCGTCCGGAGCCGCTTCAACTCCTCGTCGGAGCAGACGAACTGTCCTTCCCCGTGCTTCACCGGGATCTCGAGGACGTCGCCGACCTGCGACTCCGACGTGATCGGCGTCGATGTCGAATCCACGCGGACGTTCACGAAGCGGCAGACGAAATGGAGCGAGCGGGTCCGGATCAACGCGCCGGGAAGGATCCCGGCCTCGCACAGGATCTGGAAACCGTTGCAGATGCCGAGCACCGGACCGCCGCGGTCGGCGAACTCCCGGACGGCGCGGAGCATCGGAGCGAACCGCGCGATGGCGCCGGTCCGCAGGTAGTCGCCGTAGGAGAACCCTCCGGGAAGGATCACCGCGTCGACCTCCCGGAGGTCCGAGTTCCCGTGCCAGAGCGGAACGCCGGTGCCGCCCATCCATTCCACGGCGCGGAGGGCATCCCGGTCGTCGTTCGACCCCGGGAACGTCACGACGCCGACGCGCGGGCCGGAACGGCTCATGCGATCTCCTCCACCGCGAGGACGCGGTAGTCCTCGATGACCGGGTTGGAGAGGAGACGCGCAGCCATGTCCTCGACCTGGGCTCGTCCGGCCGCCTCGTCGGGAGCGTCCACCGTCAGCTCCACGACCTTTCCGACGCGGACATCGCGGACGTTGGTCCAGCCCATGGCCGGGACGGAGCCCTCCACGGCCTTGCCCTGCGGATCGAGCAAGGCAGGCTTCAGCGTGACGACAACCTCAAAGCGGAGGGCGGTCATGCGGGAACTCCCATGCGCTCACGATACGAGGCGAAGGGCTCGCCGGTGAGGCGTTCGTAGGCCTCGCGGTAGCGGGCGGCGGTCTGTTCCACGACCTCGGCCGGGAGCTCCGGCGGCGGGGGCTCGCGGTTCCAACCGCTCGCGTCGAGCCAGTCGCGCACGTACTGCTTGTCGAACGAGGGCTGCGGCCCTCCCGGCGTGTACCGGTCCGCCGGCCAGAACCTCGAGGAGTCCGGCGTCAGCACCTCGTCCACGAGGATCAGCTCGCCGTCGGCGAACCCGAACTCGAACTTCGTGTCCGCGAGGATGATGCCGCGGTCGAGAGCGATCTCCGCGGCGCGCTCGTAGATCCCGATGGTGAGCTCGCGGAGCTTCTCCGCGAGGCCACGGCCGACGAGATCGACCGCGTCCTCGAACGTGAGCGGCAGGTCGTGTCCCTCCGTCGCCTTCGTGGTCGGCGTGAAGATCGGCTCCGCAAGTCGGTCGGATTCGTTCAAGCCCGGTGGAAGCGGAACACCGCACACCAGCCCGCGCTTGCGGTACTCCTTCCAGCCCGAGCCGGAGAGGTAGCCGCGCGCGACGCACTCCATCTTCACGACGTCTGCGCGCTTCACGAGCATGGCACGGCCGCGGAGCTCCGGATCGGCCTCGAAGGGCGGCGGGAACTCCCGCGCGTCGGCGGTGATCACGTGGTTCTCGATCAGGCCATGGAGCTGCTCGAACCAGAACAGCGAGAGCCCCGTCAGCACTCGACCTTTGTCGGGGATCGCCGTCGGCAGCACGACGTCGAACGCGGAGATCCGGTCGCTCGCCGACATCAGCAGCGCTTCGCCGGCGTCGTAGAGATCCCGGACCTTGCCCCGTGAAGAGAGCTGTCCGGAGAGGCTCACGACGGCTCGACCTCGAGCTTCTCCAGGCGATGGAACACCCCGTCGAGCTCGCTCACGTACACCGCGGGGTCGAAGAGCGCCTCCAGCTCGTCGTCGCTCAGCACCGCGCTGACGGTCTCGTCCTGCCCGAGCTGTTCGCGGAAGCTCACGCCCCGGTCCCACGCGGAGGCCGCGGCCTTCTGCACCGCCGCGTACGCGTCGTCGCGCGACATCCCCCGGACGACGAGCGCGAGCAGGACCCCTTGGGAGTACGCGAGCCCTCCCGACGCGTCCAGGTTGCGGTGCATCGTCTTCGGGAACACCCGGAGGCCCTGGAGGACCTCGGCGAACTCGAACAGCATGAAATCAAGCGCGATCGTGGAGTCGGGGAGGATCACGCGCTCCGCCGAGGAGTGAGAGATGTCTCTCTCGTGCCAGAGCGCGACGTTCTCCAGCGCCGCCTGCGCGTTGGCGCGCACGACCCGCGCGAGACCCGTGATGCGCTCCGACCGAACGGGGTTCCGCTTGTGCGGCATCGCGGAGGAGCCCTTCTGCCCCTCCGAGAACGGCTCCTGGACCTCGCGGACCTCA
This sequence comes from Actinomycetota bacterium, assembly GCA_045805245.1. GTDB lineage: Bacteria > Actinomycetota > UBA4738 > UBA4738 > JBJMLN01 > JBJMLN01. Next base: position 2,296 of record JBJMLP010000232.1, read on the forward strand.
GTGCGCGCGAGATGGCGGATCTCCGTCGCGAAGGAGTCGAGCGACGACGCGAGGATCGCGAGCGCCGTGACGTACTCCGCGTGACGGTCGCGAGGGATCACCTGACTCGCGGCCTCGGCGGGCTTCAGCCCGAGCTGCGCGCACACGTACTCCTCCACGCGAGGGTCGAGGCGCGAGTACGTTCCGACCGCACCGGAGAGCTTCCCGACCGAGATCGCCTCGCGCGCGCGCCGCAACCGCTCCCGGTCGCGGTCGAGCCCGAACGCCCACAGCGCGAGCTTGTGTCCGAACGTCGTCGGCTCCGCGTGAACGCCGTGCGTGCGGCCGACCATGACGGTCCCGCGATGTTCTAGCGCCTTCTCGCGCGTGATCGCGAGCGCCCGCTCGAGCCGTTCCAGCAAGATGTCGCCGGCGGCGCGGAGCTGCAGAGCGAGCCCCGTGTCGAGCACGTCGGAAGACGTCATGCCGAAATGGATCCATCTCCCCGCCGGCCCGACGTTCTCCGCGACGGCCTGGACGAAGGCGGCGACGTCGTGCTTGGTGATCTGCTCGAGCTCGTTCACGCGATCGACGGTGAAGGACGCCTTCTCCTGGATGTCTTTCAGATCCTCCGCGGAGATGTGGTCGAGGCGCGCCCATCCCTCGCACGCGAGGACCTCGATCCGGAGCCAGTTCTCGAAGCGAGCCTCGTCGGACCAGACGGCGGCCATCTCGGGGAGCGTGTACCGCGGGATCACGCGGTCCTCCTCAAAGCTTCAGGCCCTCGGCGAGGTCGTCCTTGAAGACACGGAGCCGACGACGGACCTCCTCGTCGCGGACCCCCACGATCTGCGCGGCGAGGATCGCCGCGTTCACGGCGCCGTCGATCGCGACGGTCGCGACCGGCACGCCCGAGGGCATCTGCGCCGTGGAGTACAGCGCCTCCGCTCCTCCGTGGTGCTTGCTCGAGATCGGCACGCCGATCACGGGAAGCACCGTGCGCGCGGCAACAGCGCCCGCGAGATGCCCGGAAAGCCCTCCGCCGCAGACGATCACGGAGATGCCACGGTCCTCCGCGGTCCGGGCGTACTCGTCGACGAGATCGGGGTTCCGCAGCGCCGACATGACGCGGATCTCGTGTGGGATGCCGAACTTCTCGAGCATCGCGCCGGTCTGCTGCAGGACCTGGAGCTCGGAGGGGGACGCGAGGAGGACTCCGACCAGCGGCGTCTCGTCGTTCATGCGCTCCCTCCTCCGTCGATCCCGGCCGCGATGTCGCTCCGGTACCGCATCCCCTCGAAGGAGATGTGCTTCGCGGCGTCGTACGCTCGCGACCGAGCCTCCGCCGCCGTGGAGCCTCTTCCCGTGACGGAGAGCACGCGGCCGCCGGCCGTGACCACTCTACCGTCTCGCATCTCCGTGCCCGAGTGGAAGACCCGCACGCCTGATGCCTCGGCTGCTTCCTCGTGGCCGTCGATGGGCTTCCCGGTCTCGAACGAGCCGGGGTAGCCGCCGGAGACGAGCACGACCGTGACGCACGCGTCCTCGGACCAGCGGACGGCGTCGCGGACGTCGGCGAGGCGGCCCTCCGCCGTGGCAAGGAGCAGCTCCCCGAGATCGGAGTCGAGCCGCGGGAGGAGCACCTCCGCCTCGGGGTCTCCGAAGCGGGCGTTGAACTCCAGGACTTTCGGGCCCTCCGCGGACAGCATCAGGCCGGCGTAGAGCACGCCGATGAACGGCTCTCCCTCGTCGCGGAGCGCCTCCGCGGTCCGGTGGAGGACATCCTCCTCGACGAGCTTCTTCGTGGAGTCGTCCAACGCAGGATCCGGCGAGTACGCGCCCATGCCGCCGGTGTTCGGTCCGTCGTCGTCTTCGAATGCGCGCTTGTAGTCGCAGGCGAAACCGACCGGAAGCGTCTCCACGCCGTCGAGGAGAGCGAACGCGGAGACCTCTCGGCCGTCGAGGAACTCCTCCAGCACGACGCGCCCCTGGTGACCGTCGAGGGCAGAACGGATCGCGCGCTCGGCCTCGTCGGGATCCTCCGTCACGGTGACGCCCTTGCCGGCCGCGAGGCCGTCGGCCTTCACGACATACGGTGCGGGCATCCGGCGCAGGGCGTCATTCGCGGCGGCACCGTCGTTGAAGGCGTGGCTCCCTCCGGCAGGGATCCCATGCCGGACGCAGAGATCCTTCGCCCACGACTTGGATCCCTCGATGCGCGCCGCAGCCGCGCTCGGCCCCACAACGAGGTTTCCGCCATCCCGCAGCCGGTCGGCAAGTCCCGCGACGAGCGGCACCTCCGGGCCGACGACCGTGAGATCGACGCGTTCGTTCTTCACGGCCGCGACGAGAGCTTCGACGTCGTCCGCGGCGATCGGAAGGCTCGTCGCGATCTCTCCGATGCCGGCGTTGCCGGGCGCGGCGAGCACCTCGTCGACGACGGCGCTGCGCGACAACCCGTCCGCGAGCGCGTGCTCGCGGCCTCCACCGCCGACGACGAGAACCCTCACCGCGGCAGGCTCTGCTCTCGTGACGGCCCGATGGAGACCACGCCGACCTTGACGCCGCCGAGATCCTGGACGCACTCCACGTACTTGCGCGCCGCTGCGGGCAGATCCTCGAACGTCTTCGCGTCTCCGAGCTCCTCGGGCCAGCCCTCCAGCTCCTCGTAGACCGGCTCGGCGCGGTGGAACAGGGACTGGTGCGGAGGGAAGTCCTCGTAGAGATCGCCGTCCGCGGTATAGCCGGTGCAGACCTTCACGCGCTGGAAGCCGGAGAGGACGTCGAGCTTCGTCAGGAACAGCTCCGTAAGGCCGTTCAGCCGCGCGGCGTACCGGAGGATCACGGCGTCGAACCAGCCGCACTGCCTTCGTCGGCCCGTCACGGTCCCGAACTCCTTTCCGCGCTCGCCGAGACGCTCGCCGTCGGGTCCGGTGTCCTCCGTCGGGAACGGCCCGGCGCCGACGCGCGTCACGTACGCCTTCGTGATGCCGATCGCGCGCTCGAGCTCCCACGGCCCTACGCCCGCGGACGCGAGCGCGGTTCCGGCGACGGTGCTCGAAGAGGTGACGAACGGATACGTGCCGTGGTCGAGGTCGAGAAGCGCTCCCTGGGCGCCCTCGAAGAGCACCTGCTTCCCTGCGCGCAGCGCATCGTGGAGCAGCTTCGACGTGTCGGAGACGTGCGGCGCCAGTCGCTTCGCGTAGCCCATGTAGTCGGAGACGATCCCGTCCGGCTCGAGCGCGAGCCGGTTGTAGATCTTGGTGAGGACGAGGTTCTTTTCCTTGAGGGCGACGTCGAGTTTCTGACGGAAGATGCCCTCGTCGAACAGGTCCTGTACGCGGAGCCCGATCCGCGCCGCCTTGTCCGCATACGCGGGTCCGATGCCGCGCTTCGTCGTGCCGAGCGCGTTCCTGCCGAGGTAGCGCTCCGTCACCTTCTCCAACTCGAGGTGGTACGGCATGATCAGGTGCGCGTTTCCGGAGACCTTGAGTTTCGAGGTGTCGATGCCGAGGCCCTCGAGGCGCTCCATCTCCGCGAGGAGGACGCGCGGGTCCACGACGACGCCGTCCGCGATCACCGACGTGATGTGCGGATAGAGGATCCCGGACGGGATCAGCTGCAGCTTGAGGAGCGTGCCACCCGCGAGGATCGTGTGCCCGGCGTTGTTCCCGCCCTGGTAGCGGACGACGAAGTCCATCGAGTCCGCCAGATAGTCGGTCGCCTTTCCCTTGCCCTCGTCACCCCACTGGGTCCCGAGCACGATGGAGGCTGGCACGGCCGCATTCTAACGAGGGCTTCGGACCCCCCGGCGTCCTGCGACGGTGCGATCGGCTGCTCCTGGAGGGAGCGGGGCGGCGCTGCCAGCCTTGCAGTCGGCAAACGGTTCATGCTGTCATGCGACACCGTCACGGGCCGGCGGCGTCGTCCCGATCGGAAGGAACGCCATGGATGAGCCGACGGATCCCTTGCGACACCAGCTGGCGGTGAGCGCCCTCACGACCGAGCATTTCGTCCTGCAGTCCGCAAGAGTCGCAACGATCAGTGAGGCGAACGGCCGATCGACCCTGTACCTCGGCACGCTGTCGAGCGCGACGATCGCGATCGCCTTCATCGGACAGGCCAACGAGCTCGGTGACTCGTTCTACCTGTTCGCGCTGACCCTGCTGCCATCCGTCTTCCTGTTGGGGATCTTCACGTTCCTGCGCCTCGTGCAGACAGGGATCGAGGACTACGTCTACGGGCTCGGCACACTTCGGATCCGCGAGTACTTCCTGCGTCTCGATCCGAAGGTGGCGCCGTTCTTCCTGCCGACGGACGCTGCAGGGATCAAGCGGCTCCAGAGGATGGGCATGATCCCGACCGGGCCCCTCCAAGGGTTGCTGACGGCCGGGAGCATGGTCGCCTGCATCAACTCGATCGTCGGAGGCGTCGCGGTCGCCCTCGCCGTTCGATCCCTCCTCGACGCGAGCGTGCCCGTCGCTGCGGTCACGGGAGCGGTCGCGGCGCTGGCCTTCGCGGCTCTCTTCCTCAGCTACGGGATCCGGACGTTCAGAGGAGCCGCCGCCGTCGTGCCGGAGCTATACGACTGGGAGAGCTCCGGGATCGTCGACTGGTCCGAGACGGTCCACCGGGGGGATGCCGGATCCAGCCGACGGAGCCGGAAGGAGCGTTCCTGATGGACGAGAACGTCTTTCCGATAGACGTCATCGGCACATCGTCGCCCGTGGAACTTCCGACCCCAGAGGTACCTCGCGTCGGTTGCTATCGCTCCAGGCGGAACGAGATCTGCACGTGCGTGTGGTACTCCTTGATCTCGTTTCCCTCGACGACCGCGCTCGTCTCGAGGATGTCCATCCCGGAGATCCCGCGGATCGTCTTCGCGGCCTCCGCGAGCGCCTGCTGCGCCGCGTCGCGCCAGGAGTTCGGAGAGACACCGACCAGGTCGATCGTCTTGATGACGGCCATGGAGAGACTCCTTTCGATCAGGCGGGCTTCGCCGCGGAGGAGTACACGTCGATCATGTGCCGATACCGCTGGGAGATGATGTCGGCGGCCTTGCTGCGGTCGGACTCCTTGTCCACGTACGCCTTCAGCGCGTCCCACCAGATCGTCCGTCCGATCGCGAAGCCGACGTAGCCGGGAACGCCGGCGCCGGTCTTCAGCCAGTGCTCCACGGCCGCGTCGTCGGCGCCGCGTCCGAGCACCACGCACACCACCTGGTCGCGCCCGCCGGTGCGGACCTGCTGAGCGATCCGCTCGCAATCCGCTCGCTCGTCGATCCCCTCGATCTTCCAGATGTCCGCCTCGACCCCCTGATCCTGGAGGTCCGCGATGGCGCGCTGCATCAGCTCGGGACGCACCTCTTTGTCGTAGCGACCCGTATCGCCGCCGACGCGATCGAGCTGTGAGGACTCCGCGGGAACGAGGAGCTCGAACAGGAACTTCCGGTCGTGCTCGTGGAGCCAGTCTCCGAGGCGCTTCAGCCGGTCGGTCTGGCGGCGGTTCATCGCCGGGTCGCCCTTCGGGTTGTAGCGCACGAGCACCTTCGAGAAGTCCGGGTCGAACTCCTCGATGTGCTTGCCGAAGTCGTCTCCGTACTGGAAGTCGAACTCATCCTGGCCGCTCTTCTCGACGGGCATGGCGGTCTTGATGCCCTCGGCTTTTCCCTTGCGGACGATGTCGGCGCCGAACTGCTCGTCGACCAGCAGGCCCGCGGCCTCCTTCGGAGCCCCGTCCTGCACGGCCCGCAGGAGTCCCTCATAGATCACGGACTTCGCATCGGAGATGCGGTTGGCCTCCTCGGGCGTGGGCTCGCCCGCGATGCCGAAGAACTTCTTCTGGAACGAGCCTCGATGGTCGAACGCGAGGATGTAGAGGTCGCCCTGATAGCCGAGCGTCATGGTCGTCTCCCTCTGAGCTTGAACGACCGAACTCTACTCATTCGCGCGCCCCTGCCGGTAGCGCTCGATCGCCTCGGCGTGGCGGTCCTCCTCGATGCGCTGGGAGGTTCGCATCAACCCGATCACCAACAGCAGCACGAAGATCGTGGCGACCCCGGCCGCGATGCCCGTTCGCACGGCGAGGCTCCGCACGAGTCCCTCGCAGGACTGCGTCGACACGCCCGGCGCCTCCGAAGTGGGGCAGTCCGAACGACCGAGGAGCGCCGATGTTCCCGTTACGAGACCGCCGACGAAGACGCCGGCCAGCAGCACCGAGATGGCGAGCCGGCGTCCCCTCACCTCAGCATTCGAACGGGTTCGTCGGCCGGAGTGTCTCCACCTTCACCGGCGCGGCCTGCTCGCGGAACGCCTGCTCATCGGAGACCGTTCCGACGACGAACCCGTAGTGCATCGGGACCGCGAGGCCCGGCTTCATCGCCTTCGCGAGTTCGGCGGCCTGGGGCACGTCCATCGTGTACGTCCCGCCGACGGGGAGGAACGCCACGTCGGTGGAGATCGTCTCGAGCTCCGGGAGATGGTCGGTGTCGCCCGCGTGGTAGTAGGTGTGGCCGTCCAGCGTCAGCAGATAGCCGACCCAGTTGTTCGACTTCGGGTGCTTGTCGAGGCGCTCCTCGACGATGTTGTACGCGGGGACCGCCTGGATCTTGATCCCGAACGCGTCCGCGACGTCCCCCGGCGCGACGGGCGTCATGTCGCCCTTCAACGACTCCGCGATGTCGTGCGGAGCGATGAGCCGAGTGCCGTCGCCGCGCAGCCGCTCGATCTCCTCGGGCTGGAAATGGTCCTGATGCGCGTGCGTGATCAGGATGAGATCCGCCGGCGGCGACCCCTCGTCCACGCCCCACGGATCGATGTACACGTTGAGCTCACCGTCGGTCCAGCGGTACGCCGACTGACGGAACCACGTGAATCCCTCGAGCACCTTCGCACCTCCTGTGCGCCTGTAGGCTGACTGCCTGCATGGACGCCCCCTACCACCACGAGACGCCGCGTCGGCAGGGCGTTCGCGGCGCGTTCTCGCTCCTCAAGCGGAACGGAGACTTCCGCAGACTCTACGTCGCGCAGCTGATCTCGTTCGGGGGCGACTGGTTCCTGATCGTCGCCTTGTTCCCGCTGATCCTCCAGCTCACGCATTCG
>JBJMLP010000233.1:0-12497 GCA_045805245.1 Actinomycetota bacterium
CGCTCCAGGCGACGCCGAGCGCGGTCCTCGGCACGAACTCGGTCAACACCCTGGAGATGGCCTCCGCCTACGGAACGCTCGCCGCAGGCGGCTTCCACTACGCCCCGACGGGCGTGAGCTCGATCACGACGGCGGACGGTCGCGTCCTCTACCGAGCCGACGCGACGCCGACGAAGGCGGTGCCCCCTGCTGTCGCCTCGCTCGCGACGCGGATCCTCGAAGGCGTCGTGGAGCCGGGCGGCACCGGCTACGGAGCGAACATCGGTCGCCCGCAGTTCGGCAAGACGGGCACGGCGCAGGCCCTTCACGACGCGTGGTTCGTCGGCGCGATCCCTCAGCTCGTCGCGGCCGTGTGGATCGGTTTCCCGCAGGGTCAGATCTCGATGGTCCCTCCGAGGACGAGGATCGACGTTCTGGGTGGAACCTGGCCGGCGTCCATCTGGAAGACGTTCATGCTCCGGGCGACACGCGGCATGAAGGTGGAGGACTTCCCGAAGCCGAAACGCCGGAGCGTCACGCTACCCGTCGACATCACCCAGAACTGCCTTCCGAACCGGTTCACGCCGCCCGATCACATCCGGCGGAGGACCTACCTCGCGGGAACGCAGCCGAGGCAGGAGTGCACGAAGCCGTCGTCGTTCCAGACCCTCGAGGTCCCCGACGTCCGAGGTCTCGCCGAAGGAACCGCGACGGAAGCGCTCCGACGGGCGGGCTTCCGCGTCTCCACCGTCGAGGAGGCGGCGAGCGCTCCCCAGGGAACCGTGCTCTCCCAGCAGCCCGACGGCGATACGCAGGCGAAGCAGCACAGCATCGTGGTGCTCTCCGTCGCATCGGGGGTTCCTCCTCCGCCGACGCCGAGCCCCAGCCCGAGCCCGACGCCGAGCGTCGCGCCGGGGCCGCAGTTCGTGACCGTTCCGAACGTCGTGGGCCGCTCCCGGCTCGATGCGCTCCGGCGTCTGCACTCCCTGGGCTTCGTCACGACCGTGATCCGGCGGACGTGCGACCTCGGGGCGCGATGCGAGGTTGGCAGCGATTCCGTCTGGAGCGTGACCCCCTCGGCCGGCCACCGCATCGTCACGGGATCCTCGATCGTCGTTCGCGTCAACCCTTGAGCCGGGTCGACGCCCCGGCTCCTCCGATCCGTCGGGCCGGGAGCGGTCGCCCGCGCGAGACGAACGCGTCGTCCGCGACGGAGAAGCGCCACGGCTGCTCCACCCCGCTGCGGATCCCGACGCGCGGCCCGATCCGGACACGCGCCGCGGGAACGGGGACCCCACGTTCGACCCACAGCGTCGAGCCCTCCACGACATCGACGCCGTCGAAACGACCGTCGATGCCGAACGCCTGGGTGAGCCGCGCCGGACCCGAGCAGAGGAGCTTCGGGCCGGAGGTGCCGCGGCGCCTCCGCATGGTCGCGATCCCCTCCAGCGGCTCGGCGGCGCGCAGGAGAACGGCGCTCCCCCACCCCTCGCGATCGGTCACGACGTTCATGCAGAAGTGCATGCCGTAGGTGAAGTACACGTACAGATGCCCGGCCGGCCCGAACATCACCGCGTTCCGGGCCGTCGGTCCGCGGAACGAATGGCTCGCCGGATCGGTCTGTTCGTAGGCCTCGGTCTCCACGATCCTGGCCGATATCCGCGAGCCTTTACGCCCGGAGCGAACGAGCACGCGCCCGAGCAGCTCGCGCGCGACGACCGTGGAGGGCTTCGAATAGAAGCGGCGAGGGAGGCGCTCCGTCGACCGGGAGCTCATCCGTTCCGGACGGACGGCTTCTCGAGGAACTTCCGCAGCTTCCCGAGCGGCCACGTGTTGATCACGTCTTTGGCCTCCGCCCACCCGCGCTGTGCGGTGCCCACTCCGAAGCGCATCAACGACAGGTGTCCCGGCGCGTGGGAGTCTGTATCGATCGCGAACACCACGCCGTGGCGCCTCGCCCACGAGACGTGCTCGTCGCGGAGGTCGAGCCGATCGGGGAACGCGTTGATCTCGAGCGCCGTGCCGGTCCGCGCCGCTGCCTCGAAGACCGCGTCGAGGTCGAGGTCGAGCGGGAGGCGGTGGCCGATCTTGCGCCCCGTCGGATGGCCGATGACGTTGACGTTCGGGTGCTCCATGGCGCGGATCACCCGCCGGGTGAGCTCCTCGCGCGTCTGGTTGAAGTGCGAGTGGACCGACGCGACGCAGACGTCGAACCCGTCGAGGAACTCCTCCGGCCAGTCGACGCCTCCCTCCGGATCGATGTTGAGCTCGGTGCCGTGCAGGAGGGTCATCTTCCCCGCGTCGAGGTTCCGGAGCCGCGCGCGCTGTTCGAGCATCTTCTCGTCGTTCATCCGCTGCATGTACAGGTTCGGCGCGTGGTCCGTGACCGCGTAGTACGCGTACCCGAGAGCCTTCGCCGTTGCGACCATCCGCTCGAGAGGCGCGAGACCGTCGGTGAGGTCGGTGTGCGAATGGAGATCGCCGCGGATGTCGGAGAGCTCCACGACGTCCGGAAGCTCGCCCTTCTGCGCGGCCTGGACCTCTCCCCGGTCCTCTCGGAGCGTCGCCGGGATCCACGGGAGCCCGAGCGCCTCGTAGACCGCCTCCTCGGTCTCCGACGCGATCAGGTCGCCGCTTTTCGCGTCGAACACCCCGTACTCCGAGAGCTTGAGGCCCTTGCGAACGGCGATCTCGCGGATGCGGACGTTGTGCGCCTTCGAGCCGGTGAAGTACTGCACCGCCGCTCCCCAGACGCCCGGCGCGACGACGCGCAGGTCGACCTGGATGCCCGATGTGGTTCGGATCGAGGTCTTGGTCTCCCCACGGGCGATCACGCGCTCGACGGCGCTCGAGCTCGCGAACGCCTCCATCACCGGGGCCGAGTCCGCGCTCGCGACGAGGAGGTCGACGTCACCGATCGTCTCGGCCATCCGGCGGAGCGATCCCGCGTAGTCGCAGCGCTCCACGCCGGGAACGTCGCGGAGCTCCGCGAGGAGCTCCTCCGCGACCGCGAGAGCCGCGCCGACCTTCACCCGGTCGCCGGCCGAGGAGAGCGTCTGGATGCCGCGCCGGATGTTCTCCGTCGTCTTGTCGCCCAACCCCTTGAGGTCGGCGAGGCTTCCGTCGTCCAGCGCGATCGTGAGCTCCTCCACCGAGGAGATGCCGCGCTCGCGGAAGAGCATGACCGCCTTCTTCGGACCGAGCCCGGGGATCGCCGTGAGCTCGCGGACGCCGGGCGGGATCTCGGTGCGAAGCTCCTCCAGCGACCGGATCGTGCCCGTCCGGAGCTGCTCCTGCACTTTCTGCGCGATCGAGCTGCCCACGTTCGGGATCGCCTTCAGCTGTTTCTCGTCCATCCGCGCGATGTCGGCGTGGTAGCCGCCGATCGCCCTGGCAGCCTTCTCGTACGCGCGCGGCTTGTGCGGGTCGCTCGAGGTGATCGACAGCAGATCCGCGTACTCGACGAGGAGCGCCTCCACCTCCTCGTTCGCCCGCGTCACGGTGCCCCTCGGCGAGCGCTGCGTGTGGGGAGCCGGATCAGGCGAGGCCGAACAGCCAGAGGAGGAGCGCCTTCTGCGTGTGCAGGCGGTTCTCCGCCTGGTCCCAGACCGCGGAGTGCGGACCGTCGATCACCCCGTCGGTGACCTCCTGTCCGCGGTGCGCCGGAAGGCAGTGGAGGACGATGACGTCGTCCGAGGCACGCTCCACCGCGGTCTCGTCGAGTCGGTACGCGGGGAACACGAGCGCGCGCTCGTCCGCCTCCTCCTCCTGCCCCATCGACGCCCACACGTCCGTGTAGAGGACGTCGGCGTCCGTGGTCGCCTCCACCGCGTCGTGGAGGATCGTCGCGCTCCCACCCGTCTCGCGCCCGATCTCCTCAGCGCGGTGCACGATCTGAGGGATCGGCTCGAAGCCCGGCGGCGTCGCGACGCGCACATGCATGCCCATCTTCACACCGCCGAGGAGCAGCGAATGCGTCACGTTGTTGCCGTCGCCGAGGTACGTCAAGGTGAGGCCCGCGAGGTCCTCCCGCCGCTCGCGGATCGTGAGGAGGTCGGCGAGCGCCTGGCACGGGTGCTCGAAGTCGGACAGGGCGTTCACGACCGGGATCGTCGCGGCGGAGGCGAGCGACTCGAGCCGCTCCTGCTCGAAGGTCCGCACGGCGATGCCGTCGAGGTACCGGGACAGGACGCGACCCGTGTCCTCGATCGTCTCCCCCCGGCCGAGCTGAAGCTCCGCTCCGGAGAGGACGACCGGGTGCGCTCCGAGCTCCACGACCGCGACCTCGAAGGAGACGCGCGTCCGGGTCGAAGGCTTCTCGAACAGCATCCCGAACGATCGACCGGAGAGCCGTGTCGCGTAGTCCGACGGAGATGTCTTGACCTTCTCGGAGAGCTCCAGCAGCTGCGCGAGCTCCTCGGAGGTCAGGTCGTCGATCGAAAGCAGATCCCGCTCCACTCGCGCGAGTCTATCCGGCATCCCTCGGCGCAGAGAAATCCGCTGGTGCGGACGGGTGCGGAACGTCCGAGCCGGGCGTCAGCCCGAACGGAGATCTCCTCCGAACCCGGTCCGGATCCGCTCGACGACGGCGGCGACCGCTTCCGCGACCTCCTCGTCGGTGAGCGTCCGGTCGGGCGCGCGGAAGTCGACCGCGAAGGCGAGGCTCCGCTTCCCCTCCGGAACGGGAGCTCCGACGAAGACGTCGAACAACCGGAGCTCCGAGACGAGATCGCCTCCTGCTTCCCGGATCGACCGCTCGACATCGTCGGCGGACACGCCGGAATCCAGGATGAAGGCGAGGTCACGACGCACCGGCGGGAAACGCGGTACGGGCCTGAGCTCGAAGCTTCCGATCGCCTCTCCGAGGGTGACGACGTCGAGCTCCGCGACGGCGACCCGGGCAGGAAGGTCGAACCTCGACGCAACACTCGGATGCAGCTCGCCCACCGATCCCGCGCGTTCGCCGCCGAAAAGGACGGTGGCGGATCTGCCGGGATGGAACGGACGCTCGAGGCCCGCCTCCAGCGACCAGCCGGTGATGCCGAGGCTGCCGAGGAGCGCGTCCAGCGCTCCTTTCACGTCGAAGAAGTCCACCGCGCGGTCGGCGTCGTGCCAGCTCCCCGCGGCCGAGCCCGTCATCGCGATCGCGAGGCGCTCTCGTTCGGCGACGGGATCGCCGGGCGCGAACACCGTGCCGACCTCGAACAGCGTCGCGCCGGGGAGCTGCCGGGCGAGGTTCCGGGAGAGCGCGCGCAACATCCCGGGAAGCAGGCTCGCGCGGAGGAATCCCTCCTCGGCCGCGAGCGGGTTGGCGATGCGGATGGACTCGCCGCCGAACGTCTCCAGGTCCTCAGCCGAGGCGAACGACAGGGAGCGGATCTCCCGGAGCCCGGCCGCGACGGCAGCGGAGCGGATCCGGCGTCTCAGTTCCTGCCGGGGGCCGAGGGCACCGGCCTGACGCACGGGTGGCAGCATCGAGCCCACCTGGTCGTAGCCCTCGATCCGGGCGACCTCCTCGATGAGGTCCTCCTCACGGACCACGTCGACGCGGAATCCGGGAACCTCGGCCTCGAGCACGTCGTCGTTCCCCGACACCGGCATCCACGCCCGCTGCAGCGCATCGCGGACGACCTCCGCGGAGACGTCGCGGCCCAGAACGACGCTCGCTCTGGACGGGCGGATCCGGATCCGCCGCCTGGGCGGTGCGCCGCCGACGTCGATCGCGCCGGCGAGAATCGTTCCGCCGGACCACTCGACGATCAGACGCGCGGCGCGGTCGGCGGCCCGCGGAGGCGCCTCCGGGTCCGCGCCGCGCTCGAACCGCTGAGAGGCTTCCGTCGAGAGACCGATGCGCCTCGCGGTCCGCAGGATCGCTCGCGGCTCGAAATACGCGCTCTCGAGGAGCACGTCCCGCGTGCGCTCGGAGACCTCGGCGGCGGCGGAGCCCATCACTCCGGCGAGAGCGATCCCCTTCTCCTGATCGGCGATCAGAAGGTCCTCCGCGCTGAGAATGCGTTCGACGCCGTCGAGCGTCACGAGCTTCTCGCCGTCGGCGGCTCGACGGACGACGACGGTACGGCCCGCGAGGAGATCGAGGTCGAACGGGTGCAGCGGGTGCCCGAGCTCGAGCATCGCGTAGTTCGTCGCGTCGACGATGCTCGAGATCGGCCGCATGCCGGAGGCGGTCAGGCGCGCCTGAGCCACGATCGGCGAGGGGCGCTCCTCCACGCCGCGGATCACTCGCGCGACGTAGCGGGGGCACCGCTCGAGGTCGGGGACCTCCACGGAAGCTTCGTTCTCGGCCTTCTCGCCGGCTTCGTCGACGGTGATGTCCGGCTCGATCAACGGCGCGCCGGTTGCGATCGCCGTCTCTCGGGCGACGCCGAAGACCGACATGAGGTCCGGGCGGTTCGGCTCGATCTCGATGTCGAACACGGCGTCGTCGAGACCGAGCGCGGTCTTGAGGTCGGAGCCGGGAGCAAGGCCGGCGGGGAGGATCAGGATGCCTCCGTGGTTCGTCGAGACGGCGAGCTCGCTCGGAGAACACAGCATGCCTTCCGATGCCACACCGCGGATCTCTTTCCTCCCGAGAGGCTGGTCGAGCGACGGCACTCGTGCGCCTGGAGGCGCGTACGGCACCACGTCTCCCGGTCGCATGTTGCGAACGCCGACCACGATCTCGCGCTCGCCCGAGCCGTCGGCGACCCGCGCGAGGCAGAGCTTCTCCGAACCCGGGTGGTCGCGGACCTCGAGGACGCGCGCAGCGACGACGCCCGAGAGCCCTCGCCACGGCCAGAGGACGTCCTCGACCTTGACGCCGTTCGCCGTGAGTCGCTCAGCGAGCTCGTCCGCGGCGAGGTCCGTTGGGCAGACCTCCCGAAGCCAGGACAGAACGACCTTCACGGGCGCGTGTCCTCCGAGCTCAAGCGACGCCGCCGAACTGCTCGAGGAAGCGGACGTCGCTCTCGTAGAGCAGTCGGATATCCGTGATGCCGTACACGGGCATCGCCGTCCGGTCGATGCCGAGGCCGAACGCGAACCCCGTGTAGCGCTCGGGGTCGTACCCGACGTTCTCCAGGACGACCGGATGTACCATGCCGGCGCCGAGGATCTCGATCCATCCGTTGCCGCAGACCCGGCATCCCGTCCCGCCGCAGATGAAGCACGACACGTCGACCTGCGCGCCCGGCTCCACGAAGGGGAAGTAGGAGGGCACGAGCCGGATCCGCTGCTCGGGTCCGAACATCGCCTTCGCGAAGGCCTCGAGCGTTCCCTTCAGGTGCGCGAAGGACAGGCCCTCGTCGACGGCCAGGCCTTCCACCTGGTGGAACACCGAGGAGTGCGTCGCGTCCGCGGATTCACGCCGGAACACGCGACCCGGAGCGACGACGTACACGGGAGGTTCCTGCTTCTCCATCGTGCGGATCTGGATGGCGGACGTCTCGGTGCGCAGGAGGACGTCGCTCCTGCCCGCGACATCGAGGAACAGCGAGTCCTTCATCGTCCTCGCGGGGTGGTCCGGTGGGATGTTGAGGGCCTGGAAGTTGTACCAGTCCGTTTCGACCTCGGGGCCTTCCGCGACCCGGTACCCCATGCGGGTGAAGATGTCGACGATCCGCTGCTCCACGATCGTCAGCGGGTGGAGCGATCCCGTTCGTGGGCGCCGGCCGGGAAGCGTGACGTCCACCGCGTCCGCCGCGAGGAGACGTTTCTCGTCGGCCCGCGAGAGCTCCTCGCGCCGGCGTTCGAGCTCCGCTTCCAGCGACGACCGGACGTCGTTCGCGAGCTTGCCGACCGTCTTGCGGTCCTCCGGAGGAAGCGCGGCGAGTGAACGTTGGACGTCCGCGTACCGTGATTTCCGTCCGAGGACCGCCACCTCCGCCGAGCGGAGGTCGTCCGAGTTCACCGCGTTCGCGATCGTGGCGAGACCGCTCGCGCGCTCCTCCTCGAGGATCCGCCTCGCTTCCTGCGCGTCCATGGTCGCAGGAGTCTAGCAACGGCACTTCCCGCGACCGGGAACGCCGTCAGCGCGAAGCGGTGTCCGCAACCGGCAGCTCCAGATGGAAACGCAGCGCGCCCTCGTCGATCTCCACGGACGCGGAGCCGCCCTGGGCCTCGGCGACGCCCTTGCTGACGAACAGCCCGATCTTGCTGCCGCCGCCCGAGCCCGGAGCGCGCGGCCCGAAGAGGGCGGCGAGCTCATCGGGAGCGATCTCCGCGCCGCCCCGTGCGACGTCGACGAACAGACGCCCGTCCCGCACGCGAGCCGAGATCTCGATCGGGCCCTCGCGCGCCCACCAGATCGCCGACTCCATGAACGCAGCGATCGCGACACGCAGGCGGCTCGGATCGACGAACGCGCGCACCTCTGTGGAGCGCCATTCGATCGGCGGGTGCTCGGGATCCATCTGCGCCGCCTCGGCGAGAGAGGCGACGATCTCTCCGACGTCGACGATCTCGGGGAAGAGCTCGAGGCGCCCCCCCGTCACCCGCGCCGCGTCCACGAGCTGCTTGACGATCGAATCCATGCGCTCGGTGTCGTAGATGATTCCCTGGAGCATCGTCTGGCGCTGCTCATCGCTCATGGAGTCCCACCGGCTGGCGAGGGTGAAGCCGAACCCCTTCATGGCCGTGAGCGGCGAGCGGATGTCGTGCGCGGCGGAGGCGATCACGGTCTCGAGCGCGGCCCGCTGCTCCCCACGCCGGGCACGCGCCCACTCGAACAGACAGAGGGTCGCGGCGGCGGCGAGGTTCAACGACTCCGCGCCGCCGGGGAGCGGGATGCGGACGGTCCCGTCGCATCGCGCCGCCAGGCCTCCGGGAACGCCTGCGGCCTCGTTGCCGAAGACGAAGGCGGTCGGGCGGGAGAGATCCAGCGAGTGGAGATCGGTCGTGCCGCCGGGCGACGTCGCGATCGCACGCCAGCCGTTCGCGCGGAGCGCGTCGATCCCCTGCTCCGCCGGAGCCGAGCGCACGATGGGCAGCCGGAAGATCGATCCCGCGGACGCTCGCACGACCTTCGGGTTGTACGAGTCGACGGACCGCTCGGAGAACACCGTCGCGGTGGCTCCCGCGGCGTCCGCCGAGCGGAGGATCGTTCCGGCGTTCCCGGGATCGCGGACGTCGGCGAGGAATGCGACGCAGCCGACGCCGGCCGTCACCGTGGACAGCTCGACGTCGCGATAGGGCGCGATGCCCACGATCCCTTGCGGCGTGACCGTCGACGTCAGGCGCTCCATCACCGTTTCGGAGACGGTCTCGGTCGGAACGCCGGCCGCCCGTGCGCGCTGGGCGAGCGGGTGATCGTCGTCGGTCGAGAAGAGCGATTCGAGTCCGGCGGGGCCGGTGCCCGCCCGAACGGCGAGTGCCTCCTCGACGCCGCGCACGCCCTCGACGAGGAATCGGCGTCGCTCGTCGCGGAACGCGCGCTTCTTGAGCTTGACGGCCTCCGCGACCTTGCGGTTGCGCACCGAGGTGATCAGCGGCTCTCCTCCACCTCCAGCATCACCCGAGGAGGAAGGGCGACGACCCGGAGCTACGTGGTCGCGCTCGCGCCTCGAGCGGCCTCGACGAGGCCTGCGAACGCGGCGGGGTCGCGGACGGCGATGTCGGCGAGCACCTTTCGGTCGAGCTCGATGCCCGCCTGCTTGAGTCCGTGCATGAAGGCCGAATACGTCGTGCCGTTCTGTCGCGCTCCGGCGCCGATCCGCGCGATCCAGAGACGGCGGAACTGCGCCTTGCGATCCCGGCGGTCCCGGTAGGCGTACTCGCCGGAATGCATGACCTGCTCTTTGGCGACCCGCAGGCGCCGCGAACGCGCACCGTAGTAGCCCTTCGCGGACTCCAGGATCTCGCGGCGCTTCTTGTGCGCGTGAACGGCTCGCTTCACCCTTGCCATGGCGCTAGCTCCCCAGCAACCGGCGGATGACCTTGCGCTCCGCCGTGACCTCGTTCATGCCTTCCACCCGGCGACGCCGGCTGCCGGTCTTCTTCGTCAGCATGTGGTTCCCCGTCGCCTTGCGGTGCATGACCTTGCCGCGCCCCGTGATGCGGAATCGCTTGGCGGTCGCCCGGTTCGTCTTCATCTTCGGCATTCGCTCTATCCCTGTTCCGTGGTCGCCGCCATCTGCTTCTTGGCCGGCGCGATCACCATCACCATGTTCCTGCCGTCCTGCTTCGGAGCCGAGTCCACGACCGCGACCCCCTCCAGGTCCGCAACGAGACGGTCCAGGATCCGGCGCCCGAGCTCCGTGTGCGCCATCTCGCGACCGCGGAACATGATCGTGATCTTGACCCGCGATCCTGCCTTGAGGAACCGCTCGACGTGCCCCTTCTTCGTGCTGTAGTCGTGCGCGTCGATCTTGGGGCGGAACTTGATCTCCTTGACCTCGATCCGCGACTGCTTCTTGCGTGCTTCCTTCTGGCGGATGTCGCGCTCGTACTTGAACTTGCCGTAGTCCATGATCCGCGCGATCGGGGGGGCCGCCTGCGGGGCGACCTCCACGAGATCCAGATCGAGCTCCTGCGCCCGCCGAAGCGCCTCCTGCGTGGACACGATCCCGATCTGGGAACCGTCGGGTCCGACGAGTCGAACCTGTGGCGACCGGATCCGGTCGTTGATCCTGGGATCAGCCGAGACCCCGCATCACCTCCACCGAAGAAAGAAGCACCGACATCCGCCGGCGCTCGAGGGGGAAACCGTCAACATCCGGATCGAGTATAGGTGCCGATCGGCGAGGATGTCGAGGGTCAGCCGGCCGATGTCCGGCCGCCCGGCGGCCCATCTTCGAGGGTAGATCGCCTACCAATCGGGCTCCAGCGGGCGTCCGTAGTCGTCGTGGAGACGCAGCGTGTCGTCCTCCGTGGTGTAGCCGTAGGCAATCTCCAGCACCCGGCCGGTGCCGGGGCCGGCGTTCGAGATGCGGTGGGTCTCCTCGGCGGGCACCACGAACTCCTCCCCCGGCTCGGCCTCGACGTTCCGGTTGCCGATCTGGAGCGTGATCCCAGGGTCGAGCACGATCCACATCTCGTCGCGGAGCTGGTGGTAGTGGACGCTCGTCTCCTGACCGGGCTGAACGGAGATCATCCGCACCGAGGAGGGCTGATTGAGCGCGTAGGTGGCGACCCGGCCCCACGGCTTGTCGACGATCACGGCGAATCCTCTGCCTTCGGGAGGACCTCCAGGAGCGAGGCCATCTCCAACGCGGCCATCGCGGCGTCCCAGCCCTTGTTGCCGTGCTTCCCGCCGGCGCGGTCGAGTGCCTGGTCGAACGTCTCCGTCGTGAGTACCCCGAAGGTCACCGGAACGCCGTTGCGCTCGGCCGCCTCTCGGATCCCTCTCGCCGCCTCCGCGGCGACGAAGTCGAAGTGCGGGGTATCTCCCCGGATCACCGCGCCGACGCAGACGACCGCGTCGTACCCGCCGGAGGCGGCCAGTCGGTCGGCCACGAGCGGGATCTCGAAGGCGCCCGGCGTCCACGCCACGTCGACGTCGTCCTCCGCGACGCCGTGTGCGGAGAGGCACGCGAGCGCGCCGTCCACGAGCTTGCCCACGACGAGCTCGTTGAAGCGGGCGGCAACGATCGCGATCCGGCGCGATCTGGCGGTGAAGGTCCCCCGGAAGGTCCTCACGTGCGCTCCTCCTCCACGATCGCGACGTCGACGGACGCGTCGCCATCCGCGTGCGCATCCCCGTCGGCGTCGTTTCCGTCGAGGTTCCCGATCAGATGACCGAGCTTCTCGCGCTTCGCGCGGAGGTAGCCGATGTTCTGCGGCGTCGGATCCGTCTCGAGCGGCACCCGCTCCGCGATCGTCAGGCCGTATCCCTCGAGCCCCGCCCGCTTCGCGGGGTTGTTCGTGAGCAGTCGCATCGAGCGCACGCCCAGGCCGGCGAGGATCTGCGCGCCGATGCCGTAGTCCCGTTGGTCGGGCGCGAAGCCGAGCTCGGTGTTCGCCTCGACGGTGTCGCGGCCTTCGTCCTGGAGGTTGTACGCGCGGAGCTTGTGAGGCAGCCCGATCGCGCGTCCCTCGTGGCCGCGGATGTAGAGGACGACGCCGCGCCCCTCGCGGGCCACGGCGGCCAGCGCCGCGTCGAGTTGGGGGCCGCAGTCACAGCGCAGCGACCCGAACACGTCGCCGGTGAGGCACTCCGAGTGCACGCGCACCAGCAGGTCGGTGCCGTCACCGATGTCGCCCTTGACGAGGGCGATGTGCTCGCTGCCGTCGATGCTGCTCGTGTAGCCGACTGCGCGGAAGCCGCCGTGCGGCGTGGGGATCCGCGCGGTGGCGATCCGGCGTACCTGGCTTTCCGTGTGGCGGCGGTGCGCGATGAGGTCGGCGATCGAGATGAGTGCGAGGTCGTGCTCGGCGGCGAACACCTCGAGCTCGTCGAGACGTGCCATGTCCTCGACGTCCTTCTGGCTCACGATCTCGCACAGCACTCCCGCCGGTTGCAGTCCGGCGAGCCGGCACAAGTCGACGGCGGCCTCGGTGTGTCCGGGACGTCGCAGCACGCCACC
>JBJMLP010000234.1:0-3822 GCA_045805245.1 Actinomycetota bacterium
CCAAAGCGGGTTCACCTCACCCACGGGAGCTACGCCGCTCGGCCCAGACCTTGAGCGGCAGTCCCCACAGGCGGATGAAGCCCTCGGCGTGACGCTGGTCGAACAGGTCGCCGGCTCCGTAGGTGGCGAGCGCGTGGTCGTACAGCGCCGCCTCCGACCGGCGGCCGACGACGGTGCACTCGCCGGAGGAGAAGCGCAGACGCACCTCTCCCGTCACCGATTCCTGCGTCGACTCGACGAACGCGTCGAGCGCCTCCCGGAGCGGTGAGAACCACAGACCGTCGTAGACGAGGTCGGCCCAGCGCTGCTCGATGCCCGGCTTGAAATGGCCGACCTCGCGCTCGAGCGTGAGGTCCTCCAGGGCGCGGTGCGCGGCGATCAGGGCGAGCGCCGCCGGGGTCTCGTACACCTCGCGAGACTTGATGCCGACGCGGCGGTTCTCGATCATGTCGACCCGGCCGTAGCCGTAGGAGCCCGCGAGCGCGTCGAGCTCTCCGATCAGGACCGGAAGCGGCTTGGTGCTCCCGTCGAGGGAGACCGGGCGCCCGCACTCGAAGCCGACGACGATCTCGACCGGATCGGCCGGACGCCTCCCGGGAGCGGCCGTGCGCTCATACGCGTCCTCCTGGGGCGCCGCCCAGGGATCCTCGAGCGGCCCACATTCCGCCGTCCGTCCCCACAGGTTCTCGTCGATCGAATAGGAGTTCGCGACGGCCGGGATCGGGATGCCCCACTCCGCCGCCAGCGCGATCGCCTTCTCGCGAGGGATGCCCGGGTCTCGAACGGGCGCGATCACCTCCAGATCCGGTGCGAGCGCTCCGAACGCGACCTCGAACCGCACCTGGTCGTTCCCCTTTCCCGTGCAGCCGTGCGCGAGCGCGTCCGCGCCCACCTCTTTCGCGACGCGGACGACCTCCTCGGCGATCAGTGGCCGGGCGAGCGAGGAGACGAGCGCGTACTTGCCCTCGTAGAGCGCGTTCGCCTTGATCGCCGGGGAGACGAACTCCTCGGCGAACCGATCCGCCGCGCGGACGACGCGGACCTCCACGGCGCCGGCGGTCTCGCCGCGCGCCCGGGCGGCCTCGAAATCGTCGTGCTGGCCGACGTCGACGACGACCGCGGAAACATCGAAGCCTTGGTCGGTCAGCCACCGAACCGTGACGGAGGTGTCGAGGCCTCCGGAATAGGCGAGCACCGCTCGTTTCCTCATGACGCCTCCATATAGGAACGCAGTCGCCGCTCCACGTCTCGGGCGCCGACGCCCTCGCTCGCGACGATCAGGATCGTGTTGTCGCCCGCCACCGTGCCGACGATCTCCGGAAGCGAGACGTGATCGAGCCCCTCCCCGAGCGCCGCGGCGGCCCCCGGCGGCGTGCGGATCACGAGCAGGTTCCCGGAGCTCGCGAACGACAGCGCGAACTCGTCGAGCAGCCGCCGCAGCCGGACGGTGCCGCCGTTGGAGCCTCCGCCCGGCACGACGTAGCGCAGTCCCTCGGAGTCGTGCACACGCGCGAGCCCGAGCTCCTCGACGTCGCGGGAGATCGTCGACTGCGTCGCGTCGAGCCCCATCTTCTTCAAACGGGCGCGGATCTCGTGCTGGCTGGAGAGTCGCTCGCTCGCGACGAGCGACAGGATCGCCTGCTGGCGTCTCGTCTTCACAAGGCCACTCCGAGGGCCTTGGCGAAGACCTCGGCGGCTTCCGCCACGTGAGGCTCCTCCACGATCAGCGGCGGAGACATCCGCACGACCGACTCCCCTGCCTCCGTCGCCAGCACGCCGCGGTCGAGCATCGAGAGCACGACGTCGTGCGCGATCGGCTCGGCGAGCTCGATCCCGGTGAGGAGCCCGCGGCCGCGGACCTCCTTCGCTCCGGCGGAGAGGAGGAGCGACCGCAGACGGTCTCCCTGCTCCCGCGCGTTCGCGAGCAGGTCCTCCTTCTCGATCGTGTCGAGCACCGCGAGCGCCGCAGCGCACGGGATCGGCCCTCCACCGAACGTCGACGCGTGGTCGCCGGGCCCGAACGCGATCTCCGCTCCCGAGATCGTGGCGCCGATCGGGAGCCCGCCGCCGAGGCCCTTCGCGAACGAGACGACGTTCGGCGTCACCTCCGCGACGGAGATGGCGAGCCAGTCGCCGCAGCGCCCGAGGCCCGACTGCACCTCGTCCGCGACGAGGAGCGCGCCTCGTTCCGCCGTGATGTCGCGCGCGGCGCGGAGGTATCCACGAGAGAGCGGAACCACTCCGCCCTCGCCGAGCACGGGCTCCAGGAACACGGCCGCGGTGCGTTCGTCGACTGCAGCGTCGAGAGCGCCCACGTCCTCTGGCTCGACATGGCCGAACCAGTCCACGAGGGGCTCGAACGCAACCCGCTTCGGTGGCTGGCCCGTCGCGGCGAGCGTCGCCACCGTCCGGCCGTGGAACGATCCGTTCAGCGCGACGATCCGCGATCGTCCACGCGCGAGGCCCCACTTCCGAACGAGCTTCAGCGCGGCCTCGTTCGCCTCCGCCCCGGAGTTGGAGAAGAACACGCGCGCGTCGTCGATGCCGGAAAGCGCGGCGAGCCGCTCGGCGAGCTCTGCCTGCGGCTCGGTGGCGTAGAGGTTGCTGACGAGCTCCAATCGGTCGACCTGTTCGTGCACCGCCGCGCGCCAGGCGGGATGGCCGTGGCCGAGCGGCACCGCGCCGAGCGCACCCGCGAAATCGAGGTACCGGCGGCCGCCGGCGTCGAACACGTACATCCCCTCGCCGCGCGCGATCGCCACCGGATACCGCTTGTAGGTCGGCATCGCGGCCGTCTCCAGCATCGGCTCGCTCACGGAGAAGGCTCCTCAGGTGACGACGCGTCGAGCGTGATCATCGTGCCGACGCCTTCGGGGGTGAAGAGCTCCAGGACGAGGGCGTGCTCGACGCGGCCGTCGATCAGATGCGCGCGACCGACGCCGTTCTTCAGCGCGCCGACCGCGCTCTGCAGCTTCGGGATCATGCCCCCGCCGGCGATCCCACTCTCGATCAGGTCGGCGCAGTCGGAGGCCCCGAGCTCGGAGAGCAGCTCGCCCTCCGGCGTGACGACGCCGGGGACGTCGTTCAGGAAGATCAGCTTGTCGGCACCCAGGCTCGCGGCAAGTTCCGCCGCGACGACATCCGCGTTCACGTTGTAGGCCTGCCCGCCGAACTCGTCGATCGCGATCGAGGCGACGACCGGAACGAAGTCGCCTTCCATCAGGTTGGCGACCACCCCCGGGTTCACCTTCACGACCTCGCCGACGTGGCCGAGGTCGGGCTCCAGCTGCTTGCGGGCGTGGAGGAGCCCACCGTCCACGCCGGACAACCCGACGGCGCGGACCCCGCCCGCGAGGAGATCCGAGACGACCTTGGTGTTCAACCGTCCCGCGAGCACCATCGTCGCGACGTCGAGCGTCGCGTCGTCGGTGAACCGCAGGCCGTCGACGAACCGCGTCTCGATGCCGAGCTGATCGGACATCTCCGTGACCTGTGGACCGCCGCCGTGGACGATCACGGGCTTGATCCCAGTGGAGGTCAACAGCGCGATGTCCTCGGCGAACGGTCTCGCGAGCGGAGCCCGTTCCATCGCGGCTCCGCCGTACTTCACGACGACGGTCTTGCCTCGGTGCTCGCGCATGTACGGGAGCGCGTCGAGCAGGACCCGTGCCTTCGCGATCGTTCGCTGCGCGATCAGCGTCGGGAGCTCGGTCACGTCGTGTACTCCGCGTTGATCCGGACGTAGTCGTAGGAGAGGTCGCTCCCGAGCATGCGCGCGGAGCCGGTGCCGCTCCCCAGCTCCACGGAGACCGGGACGACCTC
>JBJMLP010000235.1:0-8771 GCA_045805245.1 Actinomycetota bacterium
GCGACGAACGTGGCGCTCTCCGATGCCGTTCCGGCCGCGCTGAGCGTCGACGCTATCCATGTCGGAGGCGGCGACTGCTCGGCGAGCTCGGGGAACACGGTCAGCTGCACGCTGGGCTCGCTCGCGAACGGAGCGACCTGGACGGTCACGATCGACGTCACGGTCGACCCGGCGCACCCGGGCGGGGCCGTCACGAACACGGCCACGGTCTCCGTCGACGAGAACGATCCGGACTCCTCGAACAACGCGGATACGCAGGACACGACGGTGACGACCCCGCCTCCGCCTCCGCCCTCCGCGGACATCTCGCTGAAGAAGACCGACACCGCCGACCCGGTGAGCCCCGGAGACGGCTACTCCTACGACCTGGCGATGACGAACAACGGTCCGGATGCCGCGACGAACGTCAGCGTCTCCGACTCCGTGCCGGCCGCTCTGAGCGTCGACGCCGTGCACGACGGCGGCGGATCCTGTTCCACCACCGGAAACGACGTCACCTGCGACCTCGCCACCCTTGCGAACGGAGCCACGTGGACCGTGACGATCGACGTTACGGTCGATCCTTCCAACCCGGGCGGCACGGTGTCGAACATCGCGAGCGCCTTCGCGGATCAGAACGACCCCGACGGGTCGAACAACTCCGACACGCAGGACACTACGGTGACGCCACCACCGGCCTCGGCCGACGTGTCGATCTCGAAGACGGACTCGGCGGACCCCGTCGACCCCGGCGGCGACTATTCCTACGACCTCGTCGTCTCCAACGAGGGTCCGGATGCCGCGACGAACGTCTCGGTGTCCGACTCCCTTCCGGGGTCGTTGATCGCGAACACCGTCCACGACGGCGGCGGAGCGTGCTCCACGACCGGGAACGATGTGGGCTGTTCGCTCCCGTCGCTCTCGAACGGTGCGACCTGGACCGTGACGGTCGACGTCACCGTGGACCCGGCCCATCCCGGCGGGACGATCTCGAACACCGCGACCGTCTCCGCCGACGAGAACGACCCCGACGGCTCGAACAACTCCGACATGCAAGACACGACCGTCACCACGCCGCCTCCGCCTCCGCCGGGCTCGGCCGACGTGTCGATCACGAAAGCGGACTCCGTCGACCCGGTTGAGCCGGGACAGAGCTACTCCTACGACCTCGTCGTCGCGAACACCGGGCCCGCCGACGCGACCGATGTCGCCGTCTCCGATTCCGTTCCGGCCGGACTGAGTGTCGACAACGTCGCGGACGGCGGCGGGTCGTGCTCCACGACCGGGAACGACATCAGCTGTTCCCTCGGATTGCTCGCGTCGGGGAATACGTGGACGATCACCGTCAGCGCGACGGTGGACCCCACGCAGGCCGGTGGCACGATCTCGAATACGGCGACGGTGACCGCCGATGAGAACGATCCGAACGGCGGGAACAATTCCGCGACCCAGGACACGACCGTCACGCCGCCGCCATCCGCCGACGTGTCGCTCGCGAAGACGGACTCCGTCGACCCCGTCAACCCCGGCGACGGCTACTCCTACGACCTCGTCGTCACGAACAACGGTCCCGACACCGCCGCGAACGTGGCGCTCTCCGATTCGGTCCCGGCGTCGCTTTCCGTCGACACCATCGACGATGGCGGCGGGAACTGCTCGGCCACCTCCGGCAACGACGTTTCGTGCACCATGAGCGCACTCGCGTCCGGCTCGAGCTGGACGGTCACGGTCGACGTTACGGTCGATCCTTCGAACCCCGGCGGAACGATCTCCAACACGGCGAGCGTCTCCGCCGATGAGGACGACCCGGACAGCTCGAACAATTCGGCCACACAGGACACGACCGTGAGCGCGCCGAGCTCGGCGTCAGCGGATCTCGCGATCACGAACTCCGACTCGAGCGACCCGGTCTACCGGGCGGACGGCTACTCCTACGACCTCGTCGTCACGAACAACGGCCCCGACACCGCCACGAACGTCAGCGTGTCGGACACGGTGCCGCCCGGCGTGCTGATCGACGGGACGACGACGGCGAACGGCGCCTGTTCGGTCACCGGGAAGGACGTGAGCTGCGACCTCGGCTCGCTCGCCGACGGCTCCAGGTGGGACATCTCCGTCGCCGTCACCGTGGAGTCCTCCGCCTCGGCCGGAACCGTCGACGACCCAGCGAGCGTGAGCGCCTCGGAGAGCGATCCGGTGAGCTCCAACAACGACGCCGTGGAGCACACGACGATCCACGTGCCGTCGGGAGGCTCCGCGGACCTCGGTCTCACGAAGACCGCGAAGGACGCGAAGGCGCACCGTGGCGCAGACGCTGCCTACGTGCTCACCGTGACGAACCATGGCCCGAGCGCGGGGACGAACGTGGTCGTGGCGGACAACCTTCCCGGCGGACTGGAGTTCGTCTCCGCCGACCCGAGCCAGGGAACGTTCGACGAGGCCTCGGGGGACTGGTCGGTCGGGAACCTCGACGTCGACGGAAGCGCCACGATGACGCTGGTCGCGAAGGTCACCGATCAGAGCGATGAGGTGACGAACAGCGCGACGGTGAAGGGGCTCGATCAGAGCGACCCGACGCCCGACAACGACTCCTCCAGCGCCATCGTGCAGGTCCTCGGTGAGAACGGCGGCGGAGGTCACCATCACGACGGGGGCGGGAACGGCGACGGCTCGGGCGACCCCGCCCCGAAGGGCGGTCCCGGACCACAAACCGACGTCGCCGGCAAGGAGGGCTCACTCGCCTTCACCGGACGGAACGTGCTCGCGACCGGGCTGATCGGGATGCTGCTCCTCGGCATCGGCGGGCTGTTCCTGCTGCTCGGGCGCAGGCGCCGACGCGACGGCGAACGCCCGAACACCGCCGGCTTCTAGCCCGGAGGCAGTACCTCGGGGAGCGGTGGAGGCTCTCCCTGGCCCCAGGCGTCGAGCCCTCCGTCGACGACGATGCTCGAGCCCGTGACGTAGCTCCCTCCGTCGGAGGCGAGGAACGCGATCACCGTGCCGACCTCGTCCGGCGTGCCGAGTCGTCCGAGCGGAACCGCGCGCCTCGCGGCTGCGACCGCTGCCTCTCCGTATCCCTCGAGGCCCTCCGTCTCGATCGTGCCCGGAACCACACAGACGGAACGGATGCCGTAGCGGCTCCATTCGATCGCGAGGCTCGACGCGAGATTCTCCAAGCCCGCGCGCGCGGCGGATGCGTGCGCGAACCCCGGGATCCCGCGCCGCGGAGAGAAACCGAGGAATGCGATGAAACCGCTCCGGCGCGGGATCATCGACCGCGTCGCCACCTCGCGCGTCATCTCCCAAGCGGCGTCGACGGTGAGTCGGTGCACGGCGCGCCATCCCTTCGTCGAGATCTCCTCCGCGGGAGCGGTGAACTGTCCGCCCGCGTCGTTGACGAGGGAGTCGATGCGCCCGAACCGATCCGTCACCGCATCGAGGAACGCGGCAACCTGCTCCGGCTCGCGGATGTCGCAGGGCATCGACAGGCAGTCCGTTCCGGCGACCAGCAGCTCTTCCCGCGCGGATGCGAGCGGCTCCTCTCGACGCCCGCAGATCGCGACGAGAGCGCCCGTCCGCGCGAACGCCATCGCGGTCGCCTTGCCGATTCCGGTTCCGCCGCCGGTGATCACGACGACGCGCCCCGCGTTGGCGTCGCTCGTGAGGGGGAAGCTCAACGGCCCTTCCAGACCGGAGAGCGGCCTTCGGCGAAGGCGCGCGGCCCTTCGTCGGCGTCCTCCGACTCGAGCATCCGCACGTAGGCGGAGACGCTTCCGTCCCGCAGGCGCTCGTACGCGCTCTCCACGTCGAGATGCTCGGTCGCCGAGACCAGCGCTTTCACCGCTCTGATCGCGAGCGGCGCGGCGGCGTCGATCGTTCGGGCAAGCTCGCGGGCGGCGTCCACGACGCGGCCTCCGTCGACGACGCGGTTCACGAGTCCCCAGCGGGCGGCTTCGTCGGCTGCCATACGGCGGCCGGTGAGGAGCATCTCCATCGCGATCGCGCGCGGAAGACGGCGTGGGAGCCGCAGCACGCCGCCGGCATCGGGAACGAAGCCCAGGTTCACCTCCGGAAGGAAGAACTCTGCGTGGCGTTCCGCGACGATGAGATCGCAGGAGAGCGCGAGCTCGAACCCACCGCCTGCGGCGAGGCCGTTGACCGCGGCGATCACCGGCTTCTCCAGGCGGAAGAGCTCCGTGAGGCCGGCGAAGCCGCCGACACCGAACTCCTCGTCGTCTCCCGCCGCCGCGGCCTTGAGGTCCCATCCCGCGGAGAAGAAGCGGTCTCCCGCTCCGGTCACGACAGCGACTCGGAGCGCCGGGTCGTCGCGGAACGAGACGAACGCCTCGCCCAGCTCCCGGCTCGTCGCGGCGTCGATCGCGTTCGCCTTCGGCCGGTCGATCGTGACGACGAGGATTCCGCCGTCGGACTCGGTTCTGATCCCGCTCACCGGCGAGGAGGCTACCCGGTGTTCTGCAGACCCGCGGCGATGCCGCTGATCGTCGCCTGCACCAGCCGCTCGAGCCGTGCGTCGCGCGACTCGCGGCCGCGGAGCTCCTCCAGGAGCCGCAGCTGAAGGAAGGACAACGCGTCCACGTAAGGGTTCCGGAGCTGCACCGCGGTCTGGAGCTGCGGCCGGCAGTCGAGGAGGCGTTCGTGCTGCGTCACGGCCAGCACCAGGCGTTCCGTCAGGCGGAACTCCTCCTCGATCGCGGCGGCGGCGTACGAGTCTCCACCGAGGACGAGGTAGCGCAGGCCGATCCGAAGGTCCGCCTTGGAGAGCGAAAGCTCCGCGTTCTCGAGGAACGAGGTGAAGAACGGCCAGTCGCGGAACATCCGGCGGAGCCGCTCCAACCCGTCGTGCCCGGCGGCGACGGCATCGAGGCCCGAGCCGAGGCCGTACCACCCCGGGACGTTGCAACGGTTCTGCGTCCACGCGAACACCCACGGGATCGCGCGCAAGGACTCGAGCTCGCCGCCGGCCGTCCGTGACGTCGGGCGCGACCCGATCGGGAGCGTGCCGATCTCCTCGATCGGTGTGACGTTCCGGAAGAAGTCCGCGAAGCCGTCGCGGCCCACGAGGCCTCGATACGCGCGTTCGGAAGCCTCGCGCAAGACGGCGACCTCCGCTCCGAAGTCGTCGGCGGGATCGTGTATCTCGGAGGACGAGGCGAGCAGCACCGCGTTGGTGATCTGTTCGAGGTGGCGTTCCGCGAGCGCGAGGTTGCCGTATCGCGCGAACGCGATCTCGCCCTGCTCGGTGACCTTGAACCGTCCGGTCCGCGAGCCCGGCGGCTGACCGAGGATCGCGCGGTTCGTGGGCCCTCCGCCGCGCCCGAGCGCGCCGCCGCGGCCGTGGAAGATCGTCAGCCGGACGGCGCGGCGCTCCGCCCAATCGGAGAGCCGGCGCTGCGCGTCGTAGAGGAGGAGGTTCGCCGCGAGGACGCCCGACTCCTTGGCCGAGTCGGAGTAGCCGAGCATCACCTCCATCCGGCGTTCCCGGGCGGCGAGCCGGCGCTCCGTTCCGGGCAGCGCGAGCACCTCGTCCAGGATCTCCGTCGCGGTCTCGAGCTCACGGCGGGATTCGAACAGCGGGACCACCTCGATCTCGAGGCTGCCGTCCGGCACGGCGATCCCGGCCAGAGCATGCACGCCCGCGACGTCCGCGGCAGACCGGGTGAAGCTCACGATCACGCGGCGGCACGCGTCGGCGCCGAACCGCTCCTGGAGACGCGCCATCGTCCGGAACGTGTCGAGCGTCTCCATCGCGAGCTCGGACCGCGGCGGGTCGGCACGCGTCGCCCCGTCGAGTGCGATCGCGTCGCCCGCTGCCGGCGGCGCAATCTCCGCGAGGACCTGCGCGTGGACGTCGCTGTGCTGTCGCACCTCGAGCGAGGCGAGATGGAATCCGAACGTCTCCGACTGCCAGAGGAGATGCTGGAGCTCTCCGAAGGCGAGCCGGTCCGCTCCGCCTTCCGCGAGCGAGGATTGGACGAGACGGAGGTCGGCGACGAACGCCTCGGGCCCGTCGTAGCCGCCCGGGAGCCGAGCGCGCGTCCGCGCGAGCCGCTCGGCGGCGAGCTCCATCTTCCGTCGATGCGGCGCGTCGGGAAGCTTCTGCTGCAGCTCCTTCGCGCGCTCCGCCAGGTCGCCCGTGTCGGCCTCCAACGCGTCGCGGAGGCGCTCGCTCGGCGGGAGGTCCCGCTCCGAAGCCGAGAGGAGGCGTCCCACCCTTCGCACCGCCGCCTCCAGGCCGCGGAGGATGTGGTCCGCATGGATCTCCGCGGCGGCTTCCGTCACCTCCGCCGTGACTGAGGGGTTCCCGTCACGGTCGGCCCCGATCCAGCTGCTCCACGACAGGAACGGGCGGAACGGAGGCGGGCGCCCGCCCGCCTCATCGCCCGGGAGCGACGCGTCGAGCTCCCGGTAGACGAGGGGAAGCACACGGAAGATCGTGTGGTCGAACAGCGCCATCGCGCCGCGCACCTCGTCGAGGGGCTCCGGCCGGTGCGAGCGCACGGGATCGGTCGCCCACAGCGCGGAGATCTCCTCGGCGAGCCGGCGTCGCATCGCCGCCTCCGTGGAGGTTCCCGCGCGCGGATCGTTCAACGCCTCGAGCAGGTCCGCGATACGCCAGAGGTTCTCCACGACGGCGCGACGTTTCGACTCGGTGGGATGCGCCGTCAGGACGAGGGAGATCTCGAGATCGCGTGCCCCGTCGAACGACCCCGCCGCCGCCGCGATGGAGTCGGCCACCGGCTCACCGCTGCGGCTCCGGTCCCGCAGGGCGCGGGCCCGCTGATGCTCCTCTGCGAGGTTGACGAGCTGGAAGTAGCACGTGAACGCGCGCGCCACCGCCTCCGCGCGTTCGAGGTCGAGGTCCCGGACGGCGTCGAGGACCGCGCCTTCGTGCCGCTCCGTCGGATCCTCCCGCAGCCGGATCGCCGCCTTGCGGAGACCCTCCACGTCCGCGAGCAGTTCCGGGCCGCCCGATTCCTCGATCGTCCGGCCGAGTATCGTCGTGAGCAGCCGCACCTCGCGACGGAGGGCGGGCGGCATCGGCTGCGTGCGGGGCTCGGGCATCGCGGGAGCTTGCCACGCAGCACTCCGCGAACGGAAATCCAACGCCCGTTGCCGACGGGGGACGGCGCGCCTCGAAGACCCGCCCTGAGCTGGGCCTTCTCAAGACGGCTTCCATGCAGCCCGATACCTCAACCATCGTGAGGGGCAAGGCGCGCTGGCTGTGGCTGGCCTACATCGTGGGTGGCTTCGCGCTGACGGCGGTCTATCACTCGGGCCCCGCCAAGCTGCGGAACGGACCCGTGTTCAATCTGATCGGGCTCTCCGCCGTGGTCGCGATCCTCCTCGGCATGTGGCTCAACAAGCCGCCGAGTCGCGCACCGTGGAACCTGTTCGCGCTCGGCCAGCTCTTCTTCCTCGCCGGCGACGTGATCGCCTACAACCACGAGCAGCTCTTCGGAACGCCGCTTCCGTTCCCGGCGATCAGCGATCTCTTCTACCTCCTCGTCTACCCCTGCCTGATCGCGGGCGTCGCGCTCCTCGCCCGGCGTCGGAACGTCGATCGCCGCGAGACCGGTTTCGCAGACGCCTTCATCGTCGCGATCGGTGCCGGAGTGCTGTCCTGGACCTACGTGATCTCGCCGTACGCGCACTCGGCGGATCTCAGTGCGCCGCAGAAGATGGTCTCGATCGCGTATCCGCTGATGGACCTCCTTCTGCTGATGGCGCTCGTGCGCCTCGCCGTCGGTCCCGGCCGCCGCGGAACCGCGTTCCAGCTGCTTGTCCTCGGCGTCGCGTGCCTGCTCATCACCGACGCCGCGTACGGGTGGGTGCTCGCGAACGTCCCCGGCGGCTACGCGAACGGCGGTCTGCTCGACATCGGCTGGGCGGCCTTCTACATCCTCTGGGCGGCGGCGGCGCTCCATCCCAGCATGCGAGAGCTCGAGGAGCCGGTGCCCGACGAACCCGGCCACCCGGCCCTCCGTCTGCGGGTCGCGCTGCTCGCCGTCGCGTCGGTCGCTACACCTGCCGTGATGATCGTGGAGTCACTTCGAGGCCGGCCGGTCGACTCGCCGATCGTCGGGATCTGCTGCGCGGCGCTCTTCGTGCTCGTGCTCGTGCGGATGAACGGGCTTCTCGTCGACGTGAACGAGCTCCGTCGGACGCAGGAGTTGCTGGAGGACAGCAGTTCCCAGCTGGAGCACGCCCTCGACCGCGAGCGGAACGCGGGGACGCTCCTGCGCGAGCAGGACGCGGTCAAGAACACCTATCTGAGCGCCGTCTCCCACGAGCTGCGGACGCCGCTCACGTTCATCCTCGGAACCTCGGTGCTGTTGGAGAGGCATCTCGACGATCTTCCGACCGAGGAGGTGCGGGAGATGATCGGCCACACGCGCCGAAGCGCCAAGAAGCTCCAATCACTGCTCGACGATCTCCTCGACGTGGAACGGCTCCGCTCCGGACGCATCACGCTCGAGCGCGAGCCCGTCGATCTCAGCGCGCTCGCCGCGCGCGTCGTGGAGGACCTGGGACCGCAGGAACAGCATCCCCTCGACGTGGACGTGCCGCCGGTGGTCCTGCTGGCGGACGCGTCGAAGCTCGAGCGGGTGCTGACGAACCTCATCGGGAACGCGTTCAAGTACTGCCCGCCCGGCGCGCGCGTCTGGGTGCGCGCGGAGCGATCGGGACCCGACGTCATCCTGATCGTCGAGGACGACGGGGAGGGGATCGCCGAGCAGGACCGCGAGGTCATCTTCCGCCGGTTCGAGCGC
>JBJMLP010000236.1:0-7765 GCA_045805245.1 Actinomycetota bacterium
CGAGGACGATCCAGAGCCCGAGCACGGCCTCATCGTAGCAATGCCCCCCCTCGCCTCCGCCGGGCAGCCTCGTAGAGCGAGGCGATCCGGTCGGTGACGTTCGGCCAGGAGAACGACTCCGCCTTCTTGCGGCCGGCGGCCGCGAGCCCTGCCGCCAGGTCGGGGTCCTCGAGGACCCGGCCGACGGCCGCCGCGAGGGCCGGTGGGTCTGCCGGCGGCACGAGGATCCCGTCCACCCCGTCGGCGACGACCTCGTCGAATCCCGCGATGTCGCTCGCGACGACGGGAAGGCCGGCGGCCATCGCCTCCGTGAGGATCATGCCGAAGCTCTCGCCTCCACGGTTCGGCGCGACGAAGACGTCCGCGACTGCCGCGTACCTCGCCCAGCGTTCCGTCCCGAGCGTTCCGAGCAGGAGAACCCGACGCCGCAGGTCGGGAGCGAGCTCGTCGACCGCGTTCCGTTCGCGGCCGCTCCCGATGACGGCGAGGCGAAGGTCGGCGAACCTCGGCGCGAGGATGGCGAAGGCGCGCACGGCGTCCGGGAATCCCTTCCGAGGATGCAGCCGCCCGACGAAGAGCATCATCGTGCACGGCGGAAGGTCGGCGGGCCGGGCGTTCGCGAAGCTCTCCACGTCGACGCCGTTCGGCACGATCTCGAACGGTCCACCGATCCGAGGCGCGACGAAGGCTTCCGCGGCGCGGGAGACCGCGATGCGCACGTCGACGCGGCGCGCGACGCGCCGGAGTGCCGGAGCTGCGACGTCGAAGAGCACCGAGCGATCGGCGGCGGAGTGGAACGTCGCCACGACCGGCGCGGAGGACTCCAGCGCCGCGAACATCGAGACGCTCGGCGTGAGCGGTTCGTGAACGTGGACGACGTCGGGCGCGAACCGCTCGAGCTCGCGCCGAACGCGCCGGCGAACCCACGGCCACGGAGCGATCGGCGCCGTCGAGCCGTTGTACGGGATCCCGACCGGACGTCCGATCAGGCGCAGCCCGCGCTCCGCCGGACCGGTGCCCGGAGCGAGGATGAGGACGTCGTGCCCTCGCGCGCGGAGCTCGGCGGCGAGCGCCGCGACGTGGACGCGGACACCGCCCTGTCCGCCCCAGTCGTACGGACACGCGAGCGCGACCCTCATCGATCGAAGGGCTGGAACATGTGCCAATCGACCGACCGCGCCGCGATCGCGCGTTCGAACTCCGCAGCCATGAGGCGCGTCAGCACGGTGACGTCCGCCCGCAGCGACGTGGTTCGCTCCACCTCGAGCGGCGCGCCGATCCGGCACCGCCATCCGTCGTCGGTCGTGTAGACGGGGCACACGAGGAGCGGAGCTCCGGCAGACAGCGACAGCATCGCCGGCCCCGACGGGAGGATCCTCGTTCGGCCGAACATCTCCACCTCGATCCCGCGGTCGCCGAGGGCGCGGTCGGCGACGAGCGCGACGACCCAGTTGTCCGCGAGCAGCTGCTTCAGCTGCCGCGTTACCCCCGTTCCCTGTACGAGCGGCACGACGTGCATCCCCAGCTGCCGGCGGTGCTCCAGGAAGAGATCCAAGAGCCCCGACGGGCGGAGCTCCTCCGCGACGGCCGCGATGCGATTGCCGCGGATCGCGATCGCGTACCCGGCCGCGTCCCAGTTCCCAATGTGCGGAAGCGCCGCGATCACGCCGCGGCCCGCGTCGAGGGCCTCGTCGATCCTCTCGATGTGCTCGAAGGCGAAGCGCTTCCGGAAGGCTTCCTCTCCGATGACGGGAAGCCGGAAGGTGTCGAGCCAGTAGCGACCGTAGAGGGCGAACGCTTCGCGGGTGGCCACGCGCACGAGCGACGAGGAGACCGGCTCGCCGAGCACCAGCGACTGGTTGCGGGCGACCGTGCTCCGAACCCCCGGCAGGAGATCGTGCGCGAGGCCCGCAGCAGACCGGAAGACCCACCGGCCGGTTCGCTCCGGGAGGTGCCGCGCGAGCCACGCTCCACCGGCGTACCCGCGGAAGGCCAGCCACTCCTTGAACGTGACGTGCGGCGCCGCGGCATCTTGCCGGGTAGCGGCTCCGACGCTCAAGCCCGCTCCTCCTTCGCAACCTGCGTGGCGCGGAGGATCCCGGTGACGATGCCGAGCGCCGCGACGCACCAGACCGCGACGCCGATCTCCCCGGAGAGGAGACCGGCCGCAACCAGCCCGTACCGGATCGCGCGGGTCACTGGCGACTCGGTCACCCCGTAGCCGAGCGACGTTCCCCGCACGCGGACGTAGGAGCCGAGGAAGCCGGCGGCGAGCGCCACGAGCGCCCCCGCCGAAGCGAGCGGGTCGGAGGCACGCTCCACCCAGGCGATCGAGGTCAGGAACGTTCCGTCGAAGATCCGATCGGCCACCGAGTCGAGGACGGCGGGGAACGCGCCCGAGGCTCGCCGCGCGAGCGCCGCCCCCGCGATGAGGAGGGCACCAGCCGCGACTGCGAGCCATCCGGCGCCGACCGTCTCCCCGTCGAGGATCAGCCACGCCGCTCCGGCGCACAGGATGGAGGCTCCGAGGAGGGAGATCCGGGCACCCGCTCCCCGGACCGGCGCGCCGGCAGCATCCGCCCTCGTTCCCATCAGACCGGACGCGAGCGTAGCACCGAGGCTCCGGCGCTAGAATCGCGCCTCCGCCCGCCAACGGTTGGGAGATCGATGGACACCTACGACGCGGCCCACATCCGCAACGTCCTCCTCGTCGGCCACGGAGGCTCCGGAAAAACCACCCTCGTCGAAGCGATGCTCTTCACCTCGGGCGCGATCACGCGGATGGGAACGGTCGAGGACGGCAACACCGTCTCCGACTACGACCAGGAGGAGGTTCGCAAGGGCATCAGCGTCTCCCTCTCGCTCGCGCCGGTGGAATGGGGACACGTCAAGATCAACGTCCTCGACGCGCCGGGCTACGCCGACTTCATCGGAGATCTGCGCGGCGCGATCCGCGCCGTCGACGCCGTCCTGATCCTCGTCTCCGCGGTTGAAGGCGTGGAGGTGCAGACGGAGGCCGCGTGGGAGCTCGCGGTCGAGGCGGGCCTGCCGCGCGCGATCCTCGTCAACAAGCTCGATCGGGAGCGCGCCTCGTTCGAGCGCACGCTCGAGTCGCTCGTGTCGTCGTTCGGCACGCAGGTCGCGCCGCTCGAGTTCCCGCTCGGAGAGGAGCACGCCTTCGAGGGGGTCGCGGATCTCCTCTCGATGAAGGCCTACCGCTACGGCTCGGGCGCGAGAGCGGAGGAGGGCGAGTGGCCGGACGACATCCACTCGAAGGCGGACCCGTTCCGGGAGAAGCTCATGGAGGCGGTCGCGGAGTCCGACGATTCGCTGATCGAGAAGTACCTCGAGGAGGGAGAGCTGTCCGAGAACGAGATCGTGCACGGCGTGAAGGCCGGGTTCGCGGAGGCTCGAATCGCGCCGGTGCTGCTCGGCGCGGCCGTGCGTCCGATGGGCGTCGACCGGCTCCTGCAGTTCATCTCCGACGAGTTCCCGGCGCCGACCGACCGGGGCCCGATCACCGTCCTCACGAAGGCCGGTGAGGAGAAGGAGCGGACGAGCGATCCGAACGGAGCGCTCACCGCGCTCGTCTTCAAGACCGTGTCGGATCCGTACGTCGGCCACATCTCGATGTTCCGGGTCTTCTCCGGACGGATCAGACCGGATGCGTCGGTCTTCAACGCGACGAAATCGACGGAGGAGCGCGTCGGCCAGCTCTTCACCCTCCGTGGCAAGGAGCACGAATCGCTCTCCGAGGTGCCCGCCGGCGACATCGGCGCGGTGGCGAAGCTCTCGCATACGACGACGGGCGACACCTTCTCCACGAAGGACGACCCGGTCACGATCCCGCCGGTAGAGATGCCCGAGCCGCTCCTCGCCTACGCGATCGAACCGAAGACGAAAGGCGACGAGGACAAGCTCTCCACCGCGTTGTCGCGGCTGCGGGAGGAGGACCCGACACTCCGCGTCGAGCGTTCGGACGAGACGCACGAGACCGTGATGTACGGCATGGGCGAGTCCCACCTCGACGTGACGATGGAGCGCATGAAGCGCAAGTTCGGCGTGGAGGTCGTGCACCATCCCGCGAAGATCGCGTACCGAGAGACGATCAAGTCCGGCGGAAAGGCCGAGGGGCGCTACGTCAAGCAGACGGGAGGTCACGGCCAGTACGCGGTCTGCGACCTCGAGATCGAGCCGCTCCCGCGTGGCGGCGGATTCGAGTTCTTCAACAGGATCGTCGGCGGCGCGATTCCGGGCCAGTTCATCGGTTCCGTCGAGAAGGGCCTCGTCAAGGCCATGTCGGAGGGAGCGCTCTCCGGCAATCCGATGGTGGACGTGAAGGTCACGCTCTACGACGGCAAGTTCCACCCCGTCGACTCCTCCGACATCGCGTTCCAGGTCGCGGCGTCGCAGGCCCTGAAGGACGCGGCCACGGCCGTCGGCGTCGTCCTCCTGGAACCGGTCGTGGACCTCGAGGTCGTGGTCCCCGACTCCTTCACCGGCGACATCATGGGAGACCTGAACTCTAAGCGGGGCAAGATCGCCGGGATGGAGCAGGCCGCGGGCGGCAAGCAGCGGATCAAGGCCTCGGTTCCGCAGTCGGAAGTCGCGCGCTACTCGATCGACCTCCGCTCGATGACCGGCGGGCGCGGTGCGTTCACCATGGCGTTCAGCCACTACGAGGAGGTTCCCGCCCACATCGCTCAGAAGGTGATCGACGAGGCGCAGCGGGTGAAGGAGGAAGCGCACCGCTGAGCCTCGGGGTCGGCGGTGGGCCGGTCGGAACTCAGCGGAAACGGAAGGTCGCCGTCGCCGCGGCGACCACGAACGCCGCCCATCCGAGCAGGAACGCGAGGCCGCCTACCGGCGTGACCGCTCCTCAGCGCCGAACCCCGGACAGTGCGAGCGCGTAGAGGCTCCCCGAGAACAGCACGATCCCCACAACGAACGCCCATCCGGCGACGGTCTCGCTCCCCGCGTCGGGACCGATCGTTCGGAGCACCACGACCGCGAAGATCGCGAACACGTGCCACAGCTGGTACCGGACCGCGGTGTCGAACGTGACGAGCCGTTCGGGTGGGATCCGTCCCGCGAGCGCGTGGGCGCCGAACGCGCCCGCCGCGACCCCCGCGAACCCGAAGAGGCCGGCGAGGACCAGGAAGGCTCTGTCCATGCGCTCAGGCCACCCCGTCGATGAAACCGAGGACGACACGGTCGAACTCCTCCGGCTGTCGCATGTTGAGGACGTGGTCGGCGCCCTCGATCACGACCTTCGTCGCGCCGGATACTTGCGAAACGATCGCATCGACGAACTCCATCGAGCCCGGGACGTCGTCGGATCCGATCAGCCCGAGCGTCGGGACGGAGATCTCTCCGAGGCGCGTCGCCGGTCGCGGGTCGAGACGCCGGGAGAGGCTCCAGTCGATCTGGAGCTCGTGCACGTTCTCGAGCGCGATCTGCCGGATGCGCGCGCCCGCAGGATCCGCCGTTCCAAGCGGCGCCCACAGCTCCATCTCCAGATCGAGAGCCCGATCGAGATCCCCTGCCTCCACCGCGGCTTCGATCGGGCCTTCGGCCGTGTCCCAGTCGAACTCGGGTTCTCCGAACGTGGCGATGAACCCGTCCAGTCCGGGCGCGATCGCGACGAGCGCCGTCGCCATCTCCGGATGCTCCAGGACGAACTCGATCGCGACGGCGCCGCCGATCGAGTTCCCCACGATCGCCGCGCGCTCGATGCCCGCCGTCTCCATCACGGCGCGGAGGTCCTCCACGTGAGAGAACGCACCCGTCGGGCGATCCGATCGCCCGTAACCGCGCATGTCGTAGCGGAGCACGCGATGACGCTCGGCGAACACCGGGAACGTGACGTCCCACGTCCGGGAGTCCCAGAGCCCCGGATGAACGAGCACGACGCCCGGACCGTCGCCCGCCACCTCGTAGTGGAGCGTTCCTCCATCGACGGGAGCGCGACCCTCCGTCATCGCTGAAACGCGGGCTTCAACCGCTCGTAGGTGTCCTGCAACAGTTGCGGCAACACCCGGGTCTCCCCCACGACCGGCATGAAGTTCGTGTCGCCTCCCCACCGCGGCACGACGTGCCAGTGGAGATGGTCGGGGATCCCCGCCCCGGCGACGCGACCGAGGTTCAGGCCCACGTTGAAGCCGTGCGGCTCCTCCTCCTCGCGCAGCGCGCGGAGGCATCGCTTCAGGAAACCCGCGATCTCCGCGTCCTCCTCGGCGGAGAGATCAACGACGTCGTCGGTGTGCCGGACCGGGATCACGAGGAGATGACCGGGGTTGTACGGATACTTCGCGAGGGTGACGAACGCGAGTTCGGTGCGCGCGAGGATCCGCTCCTCGTCGCCGCTCCCCTCGAGAAGGTCGCAGAAGACGCAGCCCTCCGGACGCTCGTCGTTCTTATGCGACTCGATGTACTCCATCCGCCAGGGGCTCCAGAGGCGCTCCACCGCGACTCAGTCCGAGAAGGGCGTCTGTTCGAGCGCCTTCGAGTCGGCCTCTTCGCGGATCCGCCGGAGGAACGTGTCGAACGCGATGCCCCGCGCCTCGTTGCCGTCGCGGTCCCGAACGGAGACGTCGCCCGACTCGATCTCCCGGTCGCCGATCACGAGCGTGTACGGCGCCTTCATCAGCTGCGCGGCGCGGATCTTCTTTCCGACGGTCTCTGAGGACTCGTCGACGAACGGCCGGAGCCCGAGCTCGCGAGCGCGCTCCGCCATTCCGTGCGCGTGCTCGAGGTGCCGGTCGGCGACGGGTACGAACCGGACCTGCTCCGGGGAGAGCCACAGGGGGAACGCCCCGGCGTAGTGCTCGATCAGGACGCCGCTGAACCGCTCCAGGGAACCGAGCAGCGCGCGGTGGATCATCACGGGGCGGTGGCGTTCGTTGTCCTCGCCCGCGTACTCCATCTCGAAGCGCTCGGGAAGCGCGAAGTCGCACTGGATCGTCGTCAGCTGCCAGAGCCGTCCGATCGCGTCGTGGAAGTGGAAGTCGATCTTCGGTCCGTAGAAGGCGCCCTCGCCCTCGGCCACGTCGTACGCGAGACCGCTCTCCTCGAGCGCGGCGCGGAGCGCCTCGGTCGCACGCGTCCACATCTCCTCATCGCCGATCGCCATCCCCGGCTTCGTGGAGAGGCGGATCACCGGGTTCTCGAAGCCGAACGTCCGGTAGATCTCGAGCGTCAGGTCGAAGACGGCCTGGATCTCCTCGACCAGCTGTTCCTCGCGACAGATCACGTGCGAGTCGTCCTGCGTGATCCCTCTGGCTCGCAACAAGCCGTGGAGCGTTCCCGCGCGCTCGTAGCGATACACGGTCCCGAGCTCCGAGAGTCGCATCGGGAGGTCGCGGTACGAACGCGTCTGCGACTTGTAGATCAGGACGTGGAACGGGCAGTTCATCGGCTTGACGAAGTACGAAGCCTCGTCCCTCTGCATCTCCGGATACATGTTCTCCAGGTACTTCTCCGTATGCCCGGAGGTCTCCCATAGGATCGAGCGGGCGACGTGCGGCGTGACGACGAGCTCGTAGCCGCGAGCGAGATGGAGATCGCGGACGTAATCCTCGAGCTCCTTGCGGAAGATCCCGCCGCGCGGATGCCAGACCGCAAGCCCCGGTCCGAGCTCCTCGGGGAACGAGAACAGGTCGAGCTGACGCCCGAGCTTTCGGTGGTCGCGCTTCTCCGCCTCCTTCAGGCGGTGGAGATGCGCCTCGAGAGCTTCCTTGGTCGCCCAGGCGGTTCCGTAGACGCG
>JBJMLP010000237.1:0-4347 GCA_045805245.1 Actinomycetota bacterium
GAGCATCCTCTCCGCGCTCTCGCGCGATGAGGCGATCCGCGGGCTGATCGCGCACAGCGACGAGCGCTACCAGGTCGTCGCAATGCGGGTGTCCAACCTCGAGGAAACGCTCAACGCCATGGCCGAGTCCACGGAGGCCGTGAAGGAGTCGGTGCTCCGCGGCGCTGCCGTTCTCCAGGAGACCGCGAACTCTCCGGAGCTCCGCGACGCCGAGGAGGCCCGCGTGCGGCTCGTGGAGATCGAGCACCACCTCACCACCGCGTTCCAGCAACTGGAGGAGCGCGACCGCCAGCTGGTCGAGACGCTCGAGCGCCATGTCGACGAGCAACGCGCCCGAGTCGTCGAAGAGACGGGTCGCGCCGCCGTCGAGGCGATCGAGGGCCCGATCCAGGGCGGCGTCGAGATGATCGAGAACCTGACGCAACGCGTCGACGAGCGCTCCAACGCCGTCGGCGAGCGCGCCGAGGAGCTCATGGGCCGGATGACCCAGACGGTCGAGCAGCAGATCCGTCTGATGAACGAGCGCCTCTGGGACACCCTCACCGCGCTCGGAGAGTCGTCTCGCAAGCTCCAGGAGATCGTGGTGCGGAGCGCGACGATGCTTCGCGACGCGGCGGGAGCGCCGCCGCAGGAGCTCGTCGGCCGGCTCGGCGAGATGGAGACGGCGCTCGCCGCGGCGATCCAGCAGCTCGCCGACCGCGACGCCGAGCTCGTCCGCGCGCTGACGGGCCGGCTCGCCGACAGCCTCCGGGAGAGCTTCGCGCAGGGCGTGCAGCCGCCGCAGGCGCTGATCGACGAGGCCCGCCGGCTCGGCGCGACCGTGCACGACGAGCTTCAGACCGGCGTTGCGGCCATGCAGGAGCTCGTCCGGAAAGCGGAGGAGCGCGAAGCCGCGCTGACGGAAAACGTCTCCGACCGGATGGAGGAGCAGGGCAAGGTCGTCGGACGGGAGACGAGCCGGATCGTCGAGGCGCTCGAGGGGTATGTGCACACGGGCGTCGAGACGATGGGACGGCTCGCCCAACAGGTCGAGACGCACGCGAAGACGGCCGACGACCGCGCCGCCGAGATGGCGGGGAAGGTGACCGAGGCGCTGGAGCTCCAGCGCGCGCACATCGACCAGCTCGGCGAGCGCCTCCGATCGGACGTTCAGGAGCTCCGGGGCGACTCGCGGACCTCCGCCGAGGAGACGACGAAGGCCCTCGACAAGCGGCTCTTCGGCCTCGCGCAACTCGTCCGCTCCGACTCCGAGACGCTCCGCAAGGAGCTCCACCGAACGAGCGAGCAGGGCGGCGGCTCGATGTCGCAGATCCTCGACGAGCGGCTCGCGCGGATGAGCGAGTTCGTCTCCGCGACGACGAGGTGGGCGGTCGACGAAGCGACGACCCGCGCCGCCGAAGCCGGCGAGGCCGCCGGCTCGGGACGGTCCGCCTCGATCGGCGACCGGCTGGAAGCGGTCACCGGCGAGATCCGTCGCATGGAGGCGGGCATCGCCGCCGTCGAGAACGGCGTCCGAGACATGATCGAGTCGACCGTGACGGCCTCGGTCAATACCAAGCTCACCGGGCTCGCGAAGATGATCCGCGCCGACAACCGGGTGATCGGCGAGAAGCTCCAGGCGTCCTTGGACTCCGACGCTTCGAAGAGATCCCTCCGCGCCATGAAGGAGCTTCAGGCGCGGGTTCCGGCGGAGATCGCCGAAGCCGTCGACGAGCGGTTCGACCGTCTCTCCGACCAGTTCCACCGGGAGACGCAGCTGATGGCGGAGTCGGTCGCCAAGACCAGCGATGTCCTCGGCGCTCGCGTCGACCGCGCCGCCGAGGAGATGAGGGAGCGCTTCGAGGGCGACCTCCGCAGGATCAACGACCGGCTTGCGGACGTCGCCGACGCGCTTCGGCGGTCCGGACCGGATCGCATCGAGCTGGAGTGATCCGGCGCCGCCGACCGGCGGCGCTCGTCGGGTTCCTTCCCTGAGGGGATCCGGGCGTAGATCCCCTTTCAGCGCGGAAGCGACGCAACGACCTCCGCGCGCTTGATCGGATGCTCGAGCGTTCCCTCCCGATCGACCGTGACCCAGAGCTCGAGCGCCACGGTGCCGGCGTCGTGGTCGACGTCGCGCACGCGGCCGCCGGCCACGATCGTGTCGCCGAGCAGCACCGCCGAGCGGAACTGCGCCTTCATGCTCCGGAGCTCGGCGCCGGGGAGCCATTCCGCAACGCTCGAGGCCAGATGGCCCATGGTGAACATGCCGTGGGCGATCACGCCGGGGAAACCGACCTCGCGCGCGAACGCGTCGTCCTGATGGAGCGGGTTCTGGTCGCCCGACGCGTCGGCGTACGCCTTCACGTCCTCCCGCAGGACGGTCCGCTTCCTCGGCTCGAGCTCCGTTCCCGGCGGAAGATCGATCACGCGCCGGTTCGCTCCGGCCGGACGACGAGCGTGCAACGCGCCGAGACCACCGGCGCTCCGGCCGCGTCGACGATCTCCGTGGCCACGACGAGGAGCTCGCTCCCCGCCTTGGAACGGATCGACTCGATCGAGGGCGTGGCCGTCAGAACGTCTCCACGCGCGATCGGGCGTCTCCACTCGTAGAGCTGATCCGCGTGGATGACGCGCGAGAAGTCGAGCTCCAGCTCCGGATCGTCGATCACGGAGCGCATCGCCTCGATCTCGGGCGCCGTCGCGAACGTCGGCGGAACCTCGTCTCCTTCGGCGCCGATCGCTCCCGCGAACGCGGCCACGCGATCCGGCGACACGGAGAAGCGCACGGCCGGATAGACCTTTCCGACGAGCGCGGCGTTCACGGACGCCCCGGAGACATGGCACGACGGTAACTGCCGCCGCGCGACGCACGAGGCCTTCGGGAATCGGCCCATCTCCCTACGTGAATTGGCCTCTCGGGCCGCATACGATTCGCACGAGGTGAGCGTGAGCGGCAAACCGCAGATCAAGGTCCTCATCGTCGATGACCATCGGACGTTCGGCGAGGCGCTGCGTGCCGCGCTCGCGCAGGAACGGGATCTGGACGTCGTCGACGTGGTCACCGACGGTCCCGCGGCCGTGGAATCGGCGAGCGAGCACCATCCCGA
The DNA here is from genome assembly GCA_045805245.1 of Actinomycetota bacterium. Classification (GTDB taxonomy): domain Bacteria; phylum Actinomycetota; class UBA4738; order UBA4738; family JBJMLN01; genus JBJMLN01. Next base: position 3,090 of record JBJMLP010000237.1, read on the forward strand.
CGTCGTGCTGATGGACGTCTCCATGCCCGGCGTGGACGGCATCGAGGCCACGCGCCGCATCAAGGAGGTCGACCCGGACGCTCGTGTCGTGATGATGACCGGTCACGAGAACGAGCTCCTCCTCGGCAAGGCCGTGCAGGCGGGGGCGAGCGGCTATCTCGGCAAGACCGAGGCGATCACGATCGTCGCGGAGTCCGTTCGCGTCGTGTACCGGGGCGATCCGATCCTCGACGAGGCCGAGGTGGAGCAGGCGCTCCGGACCCTCCGCCATCGTCGCGCCCAAGAGGGCTCGATCGAGCGGCGGCTCGACCGGCTCACACCGAGGGAGATCCAGATCCTCCAGCGGCTCGCGCAGGGGATGTCGAACGATCAGATCGCGACGGATCTCGGAATGAGCCCGCACACGCTGCGGACGCACATCCAGAACATCCTCACCAAGCTCGGCGTGCACTCCAAGCTCGAGGCGCTCGTCTTCGCGATCCGCCACGGAAAGGTCGCGGCGGCGGGTTAGCGTCGAGCTACCGGGTCTCCCGGTGGACGGTGTGCCGACGGTCCCAGCGGCAGTACTTCTTGATCTCCAGCCGGTCGCGGTCGTTCACGCGGTTCTTGACCGTGACGTAGTTCCGCCGGCGGCACTCCGTGCAGGCGAGCGTGATCTTCGGACGGTTGTCTGCCTTCGCCATCTACTTCTCGATCTTCGTCACGCGGCCGGCACCGACGGTGCGACCTCCCTCGCGGATCGCGAAGCGAAGTCCCTCGTCCATCGCGATCGGCTTCTCCAGGACCACGTGCATCTGCGTGTTGTCACCCGGCATCACCATCTCCACTCCCTCCTGGAGAGAGATCGTGCCGGTGACGTCGGTCGTGCGGAAATAGAACTGCGGCTTGTAGTTCGAGAAGAACGGCGTGTGACGGCCACCCTCGTCCTTGGACAGGACGTACACCTGCGCCGTGAACTCCGTGTGCGGCGTGATCGAGCCGGGCTTGGCAAGAACCTGGCCGCGCTCGACGTCTTCCTTGTCGACGCCGCGGAGGAGCACTCCGACGTTGTCGCCGGCCTGACCCTCGTCGAGCGACTTGTTGAACATCTCGACGCCGGTCACGACGGTCTTCTCGGTCTTCGGATGGATGCCGACGATCTCGACCTCCTCGCCGACCTTGATCACGCCCCGCTCGATGCGTCCCGTGGCGACGGTGCCGCGGCCCTTGATGCCGAACACGTCCTCGATCGGCATGAGGAACGGCTTGTCGACCGGGC
>JBJMLP010000238.1:0-3586 GCA_045805245.1 Actinomycetota bacterium
CACCGCGACCGACATGGCGGCGTACGCGCGGATGCTCCTCAACCGGGGACGAGCCGACGACGGTGGAACGCTACTGAGCGGAGCCTCGTTCGAGCGCTTCACGACGCCGGTGATCGGAACCGAGACGCCGGGAACGTCCTACGCGTACGGCCTCGGCGTTCTGGAGGTCGACGGCCACGCGTGGCTCCGTCACTCCGGAGGGATGGTCGGGTACTACGCGCTCCTGGAATGCGACATGGACGCGGGCGTGGGCGCGATCATGCTCGTCAACGGCCTCGCGGAGCGCGAGCCGCTCGTCCGCTACGCGCTCGCCGTGCTCCGCGCGTGGAAGGAAGGCCGCCATCTTCCGGACATGCCCCTCGCTCGCGATCCCTACGCGGTCGTGAACGGCGAGGAGCTTGCCGGGGGCTATCGGTCGCAAGGTCGCGAGATCGCTCTCCGCGCCGAGGGAGGCCGCCTCCTCCTGCGTGCGGACGGCCACGAGGTCGCCCTGGAGCCCGAGCCCGACACACCGGGGAACTTCGCGGTTCCGCATCCGTCGCATGATCGCTACGCGCTGACGCTCGAGCGAGCGGACGGAAAGGTCGTCGCGCTCCTCCACGGCCCCGATCGGTATGTCGGGGATGAGGTCGAGGAAACGGCCGACGTCGAGGTGCCGGAGGCCTGGACCGGGCTCACGGGCCTGTACCGTGCCTACAACCCGTGGTTCCCGTCATTCCGGGTCTACGTACGCGGTGGAGGACTGTTCCTTGCCGCAGGCGAGGGCGAGCAACCGGTGGAGGAGCTCGAAGAAGGCGAGTTCCGCGTCGGGGCATCGTGGTCGCCGGATCGCGTCAGCTTCGGCACGGTCCTCGACGGCCGCGCCCAGGTCGCGACCTACAACGGCCATCCGTTCTGGCGCAGCTTCGAGGAATAGGCGTCGTCCACCGCCGGTTCGATCCGACGTTGCAGGGAAAGGGAGAGGTGACATGGCGGATTGGAACACGAACATCATCGAGGAGTTCCGCGCGAACGACGGTCACGTCGCGTCGTTCGGGAATCAGCCGCTGCTGTTGCTCCACCACCGCGGAGCGAAGAGCGGCACCGAACGCGTCAATCCCCTCGCGTATCAGAAGCTCGACAACGGGTGGGCCGTCTTCGCCTCCAAGGGCGGAGCGCCGACGAACCCCGACTGGTACCACAACGTGCTCGCGAACCCGCGCGTCCGCGCAGAGATCGGCAACGAGACCCACGACCTCGTCGCACGCGAGGCGACGGGGGAGGAGCGCGACCGCATCTGGAAGGAGCAGAAGCGGTTCAATCCGGGTTTCGCCGAGTACGAGGAGAAGACGACCCGGCAGATCCCGGTGATCGTGCTCGAGCCGGAGAACGCGTCGGCCGCGGAGTAGCCCGCCGCGGAACTAGGACGCGCGGCGCACCGCGACCACGGCGTTCTGTCCGCCGAAGCCGAATGAGTTCGAGATCGCGAGGTCCACGGAGGCCTCGCGAGCCTGGTTCGGGACCGGATCGAGATCGCAGTCCGGATCCGGAGTCTCGTAGTGGATCGTCGGCGGGATCACTCCGCGTTGCACCGTCAGCGCGAGAACGGCCGCCTCCACCGCGCCGGCCGCGCCCAGCATGTGTCCGGTCATGGACTTGGTCGAGGAGACCGGGACATCGTGGGCGACCTCCTCGCCGAGCGCCGACTTCAACGCGCGGGTCTCCGAGGCGTCGTTGAGCGGCGTGGAGGTTCCGTGCGCGTTCACGTACTGGACGTCTCGCGGCTCCGCGCCCGCGTCGGCCAGCGCCCGCTCGATCGCGAGCGCCGCTCCCGAGCCCTTCGGGTCGGGGGCCGTGATGTGGAACGCGTCGGCCGAAGCTCCGTATCCGGCGACCTCCGCGTAGACGCGCGCGCCGCGGGCCGCAGCCCTCTCCGCCTCCTCGATGATGAGGACGCAGGAACCCTCCGACAGCACGAATCCATCGCGGTCCGCGTCGAACGGGCGGCTCGCCGTCTCGGGATCCGGATTCTTGGTCAGAGCCTGCATCTGCGCGAACGCCGAAACCGTCAGCGGCAGCGTCGCCGCCTCGGAGCCGCCGACGATCGCGAGCTCGATCATTCCGTCGCGGATCATCCGGAAGCCCTCGCCCACGGCGTGCGCCCCGGAGGCGCAGGCCGTCACGGTGCAGAGGTTCGGACCCGTCAGGCCGAACCGCATCGCGACATGGCCAGCGGACGCGTTGGCCATCAGCGCCGGAACCATGAAGGGGCTCACGCGGCCGGGTCCCTTCTCGAGCAGCACGCTGTGCTGTTGGAGGAGCGTCTCGATGCCGCCGATGCCGGTCGCGATCACGACGCCGCCTCGCTCGGCGGCGATCTCCGGCGAGCCCGCGTCCTCCCAGGCGAGCTGCGCGCCCGCGAGGGAGAAATGCGTGACGCGGTCGGTCCGGCGGACCTCCTTCGCATCGAGCCAGCGGGACGGGTCGAACCCGGGGACCTCTCCCGCGAGGTGGACGGCGAGATCGGAGGCGTCGAAGTTCTGGATCGGGCGCACGCCGTTCCGGCCGGTGATCAGCCCGTTCCAGAAGTCCTCGACGCCGGTTCCCACGGGCGTGACCGGCCCGATGCCGGTGATGAGGACGCGACGATCAGCCACTGACGTCCAGCTTCGAGGCGACGAGCTTCACGGCCTCACCGACCGTCTTCACGCCGTCCATCTCCTCCTCCGGGATCTCGATGCCCCACTCTTCCTCGAGCGCGAGCACCGCCTCCACGAGGTCGAGGGAGTCGGCGTTGAGGTCCTCGGCGAAGCGCGCGTCCGGAACGACCTGAGCCTCGTCCACGGCGAGCTGCTCGGCGAGGACCTTGCGAACCCTGCTGTCGATCTCCTGCATCTCCATAGGCGTTCCCCCTTCAGCTGCGGAGCGCTCCGGCCGGCTTCAGGCCGTCAGCCCTCCGTCGACGGGTACGAGTGCGCCGTTCACGTAGGACGCCTCGTCGGACATGAGGAACCGCACGACGCTCGCGATCTCCTCCGGTGTGGCGGTTCTGCCGATCGGTGTCTGGCTGACGTAGACGTCGCGCGCCTGACTCGTGAGGTGCGACGTCATGTCCGTGTCCACGAGGCCGGGGGCGATCGCGTTCACGGTGATCCCCTTCGCGCCGACCTCCCGCGCGAGGGAGCGCGTGATGCCGACGAGTGCCGTCTTCGACGCCGCGTAGACCGTCTGTCCGGCGTTCCCGCGCAGCGCCACCGCGGAGGAGACGTTCACGATCCTGCCCCACTTGGCCTTGAGCATCGCGCGGAGCGCCGCACGGGCGCAGAGGAAGGAACCACGAACGTTCGTCGCCATCACGTCCTCGAACGTGTCCATCGGATACTTGATCGCGAGGCCGTCCACCGAGCGGCCGGCGTTGTTGACGAGGCCGACGACCGGACCGAGTGCCTCCGCGGCCTCTCGGACGGCTTCGTTCACCGAGCTCTCGTCACGGGTGTCGAGACGAACCGTGACGCCCGTTCCGCCGGCCGACCCCGCGCCCTCGAGCGTCTCCTTCGCCTCGAGGTCGCTCGAGCGATAGCCGACCGCGACGCTCCAACCGTCCTCC
>JBJMLP010000239.1:0-3052 GCA_045805245.1 Actinomycetota bacterium
CGCTCGATCCGGACACCTGGATCGCGTCGATCCCGCGCACGCGGGCGATCATCAGGGCCACGCGGGCGTTCACGCTCCGCAACGCCCGGTTCTTCGCGGGATACGCGGTCGACGCGAGGCGGGTCCCGCTCGCATGGACACCGCCGGGCCGCGTCTTCGCGGAGATCTCGCTGGATCGCGGCGCGGTCATCGAGAACGGCGCGGTCGTGTCGCGCTGGGGAGGGTGGCCCGAACAGGCCGCCGTCTCCGTTCGGGACCGTTTCGACGCGGAAACCGCGCGCGAGCGGTTCGCGTTCTCGGGGGTTCCGCCCGCGATGATCGCGAGCCTCCGGCGCGGCGGACCCGCGGCGCTGGCCGTCCGATCCGGCGACCGGCGCCCGGTCGTGATCCCCGTCTCCTACGCGATCGATCGCGGCGAGGTGCTCATCGCCGTTTCGAGCGAGCTCCTGAGCGCGTCGGGAAGCGGCCCGTCCTTCGAGGTGTCCCTCGAGGTGGATGTGGAGTCCGCCTGGCGAGCGCGCTCGATGGTGGGAGCGTTCCTCGCCGGATCCGCCGAGGCGTTCGTGCCCGATCGGCTTTCCTCCGGCCGTCAGGAGGCGATGCGCGCTCTGGAACAGGTCCGGCGATCGCCCGCTGAGGACGCCCTGCTGCGGCTCCATACCGAGCGCGTCACGTGGTGGGAGGGTTGGACGAGCGGTACGGTTGCCCGCCGATGACGGTCGTGCGCACCTCCGTGGACATCCAGGCGCCTCCCGAACGCGTGTGGGAGGTCGTCTCCGATCCGCGGAACCTTCCGCTGTGGGATCGTCACATCGAGTCGGTGGAGGGCATTCCGCCCGAGGGCGTGAGAGAGGGGAGCCGGTACACGACCGTGCTCAAGCTCATCAGCGTCCACGCGCAGATCCCCGCCGAGGTCCTCGAGCTGGATCCGCCGCGCCTCGGATGTGTCCGCCTCGGCGGCCTGATCGACGCCCTCGTCACGACGCGGATCGACCCCCTTCCCGGAAACGCCAGCCGGCTGGAGCACCACGTGAACTACCGGTTCCGGGGAGGTCCGCTCGGCAAGCTCGCGGCCCGCAGCCTGCGGATGATCGGCGGCGCGGGCCTCGCGCTTCGACACGGGGCTCTCGCGCAGAAGCGCCAGATCGAGGACGGCATGCGATGAACGCCCGCCGTGCGGCGTCCGCGGCCGGGCTCACGGTCGGCGCGTTCGCGATCGGCCTGCTGTCCTCCACGAAGGTGGGGCGGCGCGCCGACGTCTCGCTGTTCCGGGCGGTCAATCGCGGCTCCGGGGCCGCGGCGGATCGGTTCTTCGCGTCGCTCACGGAGTTGGGATCGCTGTACGCCTCCGGAGCGGCGGCGGCGACCCTCGTGGTCCTCGGAGAGCGACGCGCCGCGCAGCGCGGGATCTTCGCGGCGGTGTCGATGTGGGCGGTCGGACAGGCGACGAAGCAGACGTTCGGCCGGCCGCGTCCCTACGACGCGTATCCCGAGGGAGAGTTCCGCTTGTTGATCGCGCGTCCGCAGGGAACGTCGTGGCCGAGCAGCCACCCCGCGGTGCTGATGGCGTTCGTCACCGCGGCGTCGCGGGAGCTCGAGCTTCCGCCCCGCGCGCGGCGCGCGCTCCTCGCGGTGCCCTTCGCCGTCGGGACGTCGCGCACGTACCTCGGCGTCCACTATCCGTCCGACGTCGTCGGAGGGTTGATGCTCGGCCGGGCCGTCGGCCTGATGATGTCGCCCGATCCGGCGGAGTGGTGAGCGTCTGACGTCGTTCGGCCGGGCCCCGCGATGGAAGGGCCGCCGGTAGACTCGGCAGCCGATGCTCTCCCTCCTCGGCGCGATCGGATGGCCGGTCCTTGACCGGATCCACATCGGTTCCTCGTTCGCGATCTCGCCGCACGGGCTCGGGATCGCGGTGGGTTTCCTCCTGGGCGCATGGTGGCTCTCGCGCGAGGGTCCGAGGCGCGGCGTCTCCGTCGACCACATCAACTCGATGGTGTTCTGGGCGCTGGTCGGAGCGATCGTCGGCGCCCGGTTGTTCTACGTGATCGCGCATTACTCGGAGTTCAGCTCGATCGGCGACATGCTGGCCGTGTATCGGGGCGGCATCTCGCTCCTCGGCGGGATCGCCGGCGCGATCATCGTGAACATCCCGATCATGCGCCGGCACGGCTACCGGTTCTTCCAGGTGATGGACGGCGCGGTGATTGGCCTCGCGTTCGGCATCGCGGTGGGGCGGATCGGCGACCTCATCATCGGCGATCACCTCGGAAAGCCGACGAGCTGGGCACTCGCGTTCCAATATCAGGGAGGGAACCTCGCGCCGCCCTTCGGATGCTCGGGCGGTCGGTGTGCGGAGGATCTCCTGAACGGCGCCCAGCAGATCGTGGTCACCCACGGCGGAGCCACGATGTTCGGGGCGAGCGGCCAGGTGCTCGCGCACGGTGTCGGCGTGCACCAGACGGCACTCTACGACCTGATCAGCACGCTGGCGCTGTTCCTGGTGTTGTACGGATTGAATCTGAGTCCTCGGAAGGTCGGCGTGCTGACGCTGCTCTTCGGCGCGTGGTACGGAAGCGTGCGAGTGGTGACGGATTTCCTGCGCGTGGACAAGCGTTTCTTCGGTCTCACCGGAAGTCAGTGGACGGGACTCACCGTTGCGACGATCTGCATCATCACGTTGATCGTCTGGGCGTTCCAGGGCCGCCGACGAGCGCGGGACGACCTCGAGCCGGAACCACAACCGGCCGGCCCCGTCGTGGAATGACAAAGGGCCTGCGGCCGCCAGACGAGTAGCGGTCACGGACGTGAGCAGTGGCTGGCGGCGGACTCCGTCGCCGTCGTTCGAGTCCAAGGCGTCTTGACGAACTCCGCTGACCTCTGCTTGGCTCCCGCGATGGAGGAGTACAACGCATCCACGTACGGCGAGCGCATCGCCCACGCCTACGACGAGCGGTTCACCGAGCGGCTCGACAGCGCGGGCACGGTGGAAGCGATCGCCAACCTCGCGACGGCGTCGGGTGCGACGAAGGTCCTCGAGCTCGCCATCGGC
>JBJMLP010000240.1:0-3341 GCA_045805245.1 Actinomycetota bacterium
CTCGGTCAGGACTGCGACGGCGGCATCTCCTCGGTCCGCATCGACGGAACGCATCTGCGCCACGTCACGCCGAACAGCGGACTTTCCTACAACGTCGCCGACCAGTCGACGCCGGGCGGCAGGATGGCGTACATGCGCTGGCACGTGGACGGCGTGGAGATGGCGATCTACGTCTCGGACGCCGATGGATCGAATGAGCGGCGGATCACGCCGCCGAAGCTCCAGGGCTGGTTCCCTGACTGGTCGCCGGCGGGACGCCAGATCGTCTTCGCCGACCAGGTCTTCTGGGAGCGGCCGTCCCCCTCGCTCTGGACCGTGCGGCCGAACGGCAGCGAGCTCGCGCCGTTGACCGATCCGCCCCTTCCGCATTCCGACTACGAGCCGGCCTTCTCGCCGGACGGGACCGAGGTGCTCTTCGCGTCCGACCGCCGGTACGACGACGTCTGCTGCAGCGATCTCTACACGGTCAGCGCGACCGGAGGAACGATCCACCGGATCCACCTGCCGTTCGACGCTTCCGACCCGCGATGGGGCACTGCTCCGCTGCTGCCGACGACCTCGCACGCGAGCGCGACGGTCACCGAAGGAGGCGTCGGCGGATCGCCGTGCGACAACGTCGCCGCGCTGCGCGACACGCCGATCTGCGTCTCGGGGAACGACTCCGGCCGATAGCGCCGCTCGCAAGAACACGTCACGCCAACCCGTCACCCGACTTCGCGGAACCCGACGACCGCGGCATCCACCTTCTTCAGAACGTCCTCCGACGCCGTCCACCGTGCGGCTTCCGCGAGCTGACGCGCTTCCTCCTCCGTTCGCACGCCGACGATCGTGCCGGTGAAGCCCTCCTGGGCCAGGAGCCAGGCGATCGCGAGGTCGGATACGGACCGGCCGGCTTCGGAGGCGATGCGGGCGAGCTCCGCGACGAGCGAGCGAATGCGCGAGTACCGCGGCTCCTGGAAGTTGGGACTCCGCCGGCGGAAGTCATCCGGTTCGAGGCTCCCGAGATCGAACTCATCGGAGAGCAATCCCTCCCCGAGCGAGCTCCAGGAGAGAACCGCGATCCCGTGCTCGCGGCAGAACGGAAGGACGTCCCGCTCGATGTCGCGCGTGAACAGGTTGTACCGGTGCTGCGCCGACACGACCGGGCCCACCGCGAGCGCGCGCTCGATCAACTCGACGGGGTGGTTCGACAACCCGCCGTGTCGCACCACGCCCTCCTCGATCAGGCGTTGAACCTCGGCCCACGACTCCTCGATCGGCACCCGCGGATCCGGATCGTGTAGCTGGAGGAGATCGACGCGATCCGTTCCGAGACGCCGGAGGCTTCGCTCCACGTCGCCGCGGATCGCGGCCGGCGAGAGGTCCATGAAGTCGCCACCCGCCCCGTCGCTCATCGTTCCGCATTTCGTGAAGAGAAGGACGCGGTCGCGGCGGTCTCCCACGGCGCGCCCGACGATCTCCTCCGCGCGGCCCCAGCCGTAGAACGGAGCCGTGTCGATCCAGTTCACGCCCTTGTCGATCGCGGCGTGGATCGCCCGGATCGCGTCTCCCTCGTCCTGACGCCCCAGTAGATGGACCAGTCGGGCGTCGAACCCATCGGCGCGGTGCCGACTCCCACGGGAGAGATGGAGAGATCGCTCGACCCGAGAACACGCCGCCCGCCCGCGTTCACGCCGTCGTGAGGCGGTAAAGGTGCCATCGATCGGGCACCCCCTTGAGCTCGTGCTCTCCCGCATCCTCGAAGGCGAGGCCGGACCCGGCAACGAGGTCCTTCACCGTCGAGGAGACGAGGACCTCCGAGGGAGCCGCCTTGGAGCCCGTTCGCGCGCCGATCACCACGCCGACACCGCCCGCCTTCCCGTCGATCGTCTCCACTTCGCCCGTGTGCACGCCGGCCCGCACCTCGAGGCCGAGCGGCTTCACCGCTTCCACGATGCCCTGCGCGCAACGCACCCCTCTCGCGGGTCCGTCGAAGGTGGCGAAGAATCCGTCGCCCGCGGTGTCGACCTCCACGCCCCGGAACCGCTTGAGGAGCCCTCGGACCGTCGCGTGATGCCGCTCGACGAGCTCCCGCCAAGCTCGATCGCCGAGTGACGCCGCGGTGGCTGTCGAATCGATGATGTCGGTGAACAGAACCGTGGCGAGCACCCGGTCGAACATCGCAGCCTCGTCACGGATGCCGCCGACGAACCGGCCGGCCGCCGCTACCGCCTCCTCTGCGCCCTGGTACCAGAGGAACTGGTCCCCGCCGTCGAACTCCTCGATCACGGAGCCGGGAAGAAGGTCGGCGAGGTATCGGGCCGCCGCCGGTTGAGTCTCATCGGTCCCGCCCCGATCCGCGAGGATCAGCGTCGAAGACTGCACCGAAGGGAGGATGTCCCGCACGTCCGTGCGGATCCAGTGACGGACCTCCTGGGCGGCCGCCCCCGGAGCGTTCGTCCCGCCGCACCAGCGGATGAACCAGTCGACCTCGCGCTCGTCCAGATACTCGAGACCGAGATACTCGACGAAGCCCCGACGTCCCCAGCCCTCGATCGCGGCCTGGAAGATGGACTCCCACTCCGCCTCGGACGGGACCCACGGGGCCTCGACGTCCGCCGAGAAGGTCGGCGAGAAGGCGCTCAAGACGAGCCCGTGCACCCGGTCCGGGTGCGCCGCCGCGAGGTACACCGCCGTGAATCCGGCCCAGCCGGTCGTGAGGATGACGGCGCGTTCGGAGCCTGCGTCGTCCATCACCGCAAGCAGATCGTCAGCGGTGACTTCCAGCGGTGGGATGTCCGTCGGCGCATACCGCTCCGAGAGCCCGAACCCACGGCGATCCGAAACGATGAGACGTCCGTGTCGCGAGAGGGCGCGCATGAATGCAGACAGATGCGGGCTGCCCCAGTTCAGATCGACGTGCGAGGCGAACCCGAGCTGGAGGACGATGTCGACCGCCCCGTCGCCGACGACCTGATAGGCGAGGGCCGAGTCGCCGTTCCACGCGTAACGGGTTTCGGGATGCGTCACCGGCGTATCGTGGGCGCGTCGGGGGAACGGCGCAAGGCGCGGATGCGCTGAGCCCTCCGTCCGGGACGCTCCCCTCGATTCCTTCGGTGGATGTCCTTGAGTCGGCCCGATCCCGGGTCTAGCGTTTCCTCCCCGACGCCTTCAGAGAGGTGACTTCCCCATGAGGTTCCGCGGCGTCTTCGTCTCCATCGCCACTGTCGGCCTGATCGCTGGTCCGGCCTTCGCGCACGGACTCTTCGCGAGCGTCGCCGGCGCTCGCGCCGAGTGCACGATGCGCGGTACGGCAGCCGACGACACGCTCTACGGCACGACGAGAGACGACATCATCTGCA
>JBJMLP010000241.1:0-4406 GCA_045805245.1 Actinomycetota bacterium
AGAACCGCAACCGGGAGGACGAAAAGCAGGAGCAGGCCGCCGATCGGAGCCACACGAACGGCTCGGCGGCGGACGACGGAACGATGACCCACTCAAAGTCTCGACGATGAGCGAGCCCCGCCCGAAACGAAGGGTCGCCGTCCTGGACCTCGGCAGCGCGTCGTTCCACCTCGTGATCGCGGACGTCGAGGAGCCGGCCTCCATCTCCGTCATCACCGACAAGCGGGAGGATCTGGAGCTCGGCCGCTCCGTCGGAGAGACCGGCGGCGTCGAGCGTTCCCGCACCGACCGTGCCGTCCGCGTTGCACGTCGCTTCGCCCACAAGGCGGAGCGGGCGCGAGCGACGGACGTGATCGTCGTCGCGACGAGCGCGCTGCGCATCGCCTCCAACGGAGACGGCCTGCTCGAGCGGATCGAGAGCGAGACCGGCCGAGAGGTGCGAACGATCTCCGGCGAGGCCGAGGCGATCCTCTCCTACGTCGGCGCGCGCGCAGGGCTGTCCCTCGCGGACGAGCCGACCGTCGTCGCGGACCTCGGAGGCGGCAGCCTCGAGGTAGCGTGTGGCGTGGGTTCGCACGTCCTCGCGACGGCGAGCCTGCCGCTCGGCTCGCTCCGCCTCGCCGGAGAGTGGATCGACAACGATCCGCCGTCCGCCGCGGAATGGAGACGCCTCGCCCTGCACGTGTGGGACACGATGACGGAGCTGGAGGATTTCGGAACCGACGGTCCAGGACTGGTCGTCACGGGCGGAACGGGGAAAGCTCTCGCGCGGCTGGACGCCCGTGACGAGCGCGTCAATCTCGAGGGCGGCTACCGCCTCGACCGCGATGCGATCAACAGGCTCGAGTATCGATTGCTCTCGTCGAAGCGCTCCGATCGGCGCGAGATGAAAGGGATGGGCGAGCGACGCGTCGACTCCGCCGGCCCCGGGGCCGCGGTTCTCCACGCGCTCATGGAGACGCTCGGGGTCGGTCATCTCACGGTGAGCCGATGGGGCTTCCGCGAGGGAATCATGCTCGCGACGCTCCGCTCGGGCGGTCGCTCCATGCTCGTGGAGATGGAGGCCGCAGAGCCGGCCGCGTAGCCGTTCGCGCCGTCGGCGTCGTTCCCCTAGGCTTCTCGAGCGTTCCCCCCGGAGGAGGCTCGAGTTGAAGCGCGGATTCCGAATCGCTCATCTGGTCGTGGCGATCATCGTGCTCGCCGGGATCGTCGCGCAACCGTTCCTGATCGGCCTCTGGCTGTTCGGGGCCGTCGGAACGTCGGACATCCACGCCGCCGTGGGGTATTCGTTGTTCGAGTTCGGCATCCCGCTCCTGTTGATCACGGCGTTGTTCGCCCGTCTTCCGAAGAACGAGATGCTGCTGACGCTGCTCCTGATGGTCGAGCTCTTCGTCCAGGAGCTGCTGGTGGGTCTCCGAGATACGTCCTCGGTCCTCGCCGCGCTTCATCCGTTGAACGCCTTCGCGCTGCTCCTGATCGCGATCATCGTGGTACGGCACGACCGTGACGCCCTCCGCGAGAGCGCGCCCGCGGCGGCCTCCTGACCGCAGTGTCGGAGCGCGTCCTCACGCTCCGGGAGCTCAATCGGGCGACGCTCGCGCGCCAGCTCCTCCTCCAGCGGAAGCGCTCTTCGCCATCCGGGGTGATCGAGCATCTCGTCGGGATGCAGGCCCAATCTCCACAGGCGCCGTACCTCGGGATCTGGTCGCGCGCGGCGAGCTTCCGTCCCCAGACACTGGAGCGAGCCCTCGAACGCGGACAGGTGGTGCGGGCAACGCTCCTGCGTCAGACGATCCATCTCGTGACGCGCCGCGACTACTGGCTGATCCGAGCAGCCCTCGAGGAGACGAACCACTACGACAAATCGGCCGACGCGAAGCGCCTCGCGCCCGAGATCCGCAGGCTCGTGGAGAGAGAGCCCGTGACCACCGCCGAGGCTCTCGCGTATCTGAAGCAGAAGCACGGCGTCACCGGCGTGGATGCGAGACGCGCCTGGCGCGGAGCTCGCGTGCGCGCGAACGTCGTTCACTCCTCGGACTCGGCGCTGTGGACCACGCCTCGCGAGGGCTACTTCGGGCGATACGTGGCGCTCGAGGAACCTGAGGTGTTCGACTCCCTCGAGGCTCGCGTCGAGCTCGCCCGCAGATACCTCGCTGCGTTCGGTCCGGCGTCGGCTCAGGACTTCCGGATCTGGGCGATGATGCGGATGGCGGAGGTGAAGCCGGCGTTCGACCGGCTCACGCCGATCCTCCGGTTCCGCGATGAACGCGGACGCGAGCTGTTCGACGTTCCTCGCGCCCCGCTCCCCGGCCCGGAGACGCCGGCGCCGGTGCGTTTCCTTCCGAGATGGGACAACGCGCTGCTCGCGTTCGTGGACCGAGCACGGATCCTCCCCGAGACGTACCGGAAGCGGGTCATCCGTTCGAACGGCGACGTCGCGCAGACCTTCCTCGTCGACGGGTTCGTCGCGGGCACTTGGAGCTTCGAGGGCGGCCGGGTGGTCACCGAGCCCTTCGCGAAGCTTTCGGCGTCCGCTCGCCGCGAGCTGCGGGAGGAGGCCGCGGGCCTGGAGGCGATCCTCGGGGCTTGAGGTGCTCGGGCGCTCGTCCACGCGCTCACCCGACCTCCATTTCGGCCGGCCCGTTCGGGCACCCTCACGGCAGGTAAGCTCCACGGATGCCAAAAACCTTTCGCGTCGCTCTCGTGTCGGTCGCGTTCCTCGCGGCCGCCTGCAGTTCGAACTCCAGTTCCGGTTCCGCACCCAGCAGCACCTCGGCGCCGAGCGCCTCGACACCCGCCTCGGTCTCGGCGAGCACCACGCCGGCAACCGACTACGCGGCAGGGGTCTGCACGGCGATCGACAGCTTCCGTACCGACGTCCAGAAGGAGCAGTCCGGGTTCAACCCGAACACCTCTGACCTTTCAGCGCTCAAGAAGAGCTGGATCTCGTTCCTGAGCGGGATGCAGAAGTCCACCCAGCAGCTCGTCGCGGACATCGATGCGCTCGGAACGCCCGACGTGTCGAACGGAGAGGAGGCCGCGGCGACGATCAAGGCCGACTTCCAGAAGCTGCAGGACGACATCCAGCAGCTGAAGGAACATTCGGGAAGCCTCTCGACGAGCGACCCGACGCAGTTCATCTCGTCGTTCAAGGGGATGATCACGCAGTTCCAGACCGACATGGCCGGGTTCGGCCAGGACCTCCAGTCGATCGGGACGGGGCTCGACGCCGCCTTCGCGAAGGCGCCCGAGTGCCAGGGCCTGATCGGGGGCTCGCCCTCACCCTCCGCGTAGCACGGTCACCGTGACGGCCTCGAGGAACGGCGACGCACGAGGAAGCGAAGAGGTTTCAGCCCCGTCGGCGACCGCGCCCGGCGCGGAGATCTCGATCACGGTGACGAAGGACGGCCCGTACCGCGTCCGTGGGTCGGTACCGATCTCCGTCCGGCGGGTCGCCCCCGACGCGAACGGCGAGTCCGTCGACTGGGAAGAGGGCCCGGCGATCGACGCGCCCGACGGATACGACCTGTGCCGCTGCGGGCAGTCCTCGACGAAACCGTTCTGCGACGGAACGCACCTGAAGATCGGGTTCAAGGGAGAGGAGACCGCGAGCCGCGAGCCGTACGTCGACCGGGCGTTCGAGGTCGACGGACGTGAGGTCATCCTGACCGACGCGGAGGACCTGTGCTCCTTCGCTCGGTTCTGCGACCGCGGCGACCGGGTCTGGAACCTCGTGCAGTCCGACTCGGAGACGGAGGTGTCCCTCGGAGTCCAGGAAGCGCAGCGGTGTCCGTCGGGCCGCCTCGTCGTATGGCAGCGGGAGAACCTCACGCCGATCGAACCGCCGTTGGAACCCTCGATCGGCCTCGTCCAGGATCCGGCGCTCGGCGTCTCGGGACCGCTCTGGGCGCGCGGAGGCATCCCGGTCGTCTCCGAGGACGGCTTCCGCTACGAGGTCCGGAACCGCGTGACGCTCTGCCGGTGCGGCGCCTCGGAGAACAAGCCGTTCTGCGACGGGAGCCACGCGCGGATCGGTTTCCGCGACGGCCTCGACGCGGAAGTCTCCGACGCGGACGAAATCACGCCATCGCATCGCGACTGAACTCCTTCGGGAAGAGCATCTCCCCATCCAGGTCACTCACCTCTCGGGGTAGGGTGGGCGTTCCGTCCGGATCGGAGGGTTCAGCGTGACCGATGACCTCAAGCTCGACACGCCGCATTACCTCACGGCGGGGGTGGCGGTCTCGGCCGTCGCCGGAGCGGCTGGATGGCTCGTCTATCTCGTCGGAGAAGCGATCACGAGTGGCGAGATCGGGATCCCCGCGAGACCGTTCGGAAGCAACGACACCTTTCTGACGGGCGGCGCGGTGTTCCGCTCCGGGTTCCTCGCCGGGCTCGTCGCCACA
>JBJMLP010000242.1:0-7402 GCA_045805245.1 Actinomycetota bacterium
CATCGAGCGCGAGGTCTTTCCGGCCCTGATCGAGCGGGACGTGCCCGTGTACGGGTTCCTCTCCGAGGCGTACTGGATGGACCTCGGAACGCCCGACAAGTACCTGCAGGCGCATGCCGACCTCCTCGAGGGCCGGCTCGCCGGACGCCGGTACGAGGCGCCGCTCGTGGCCGCCGACGTGGAGGTGGATGCGGCGGCGCGGATCGGTGCGCGCGTCGTCCTCGGGCCGGGCGTCGTCGTGGAGGAGGACGCCTGGGTCGAGGACTCCGTGCTCCACGCCGGCGCCGTCGTGGAGCGGAACGCGACCGTGGCGCGATCGATCCTCGGGCCCGCGAGCCGCGTCGGGTCGGATGCGATCGCGGAGGGAGTCGTCCTCGCGGAGGGAGCGCAGATCGCGGAAGCGGCCCGAGCCGAGGGGGAGAAGGTCGGCCCGGGGGAGCGCTTTCCGGCCGGCTGATCGGTGGTTCTCAAGGCTTCCCCGCGCACGGTCGATGCAGATGCCGTGCGCATCCGCTCCATCCTCCTCGTCCTGGCGACGGTCGCGGCGTGGCTCACGTCGGTCGTCGCGCTCCCCGCGACTGCGCGGGCGGACGCGAGCTTCACCTTCTACGGAGCGGGTTTCGGCCACGGCCTCGGGATGTCCCAGTGGGGCGCGTACGGCTTGGCGCAGGAGGGCTGGAACCACGAGCAGATCCTGACCCACTACTACACGGGGACCGCCGTGGCGGATTGGACGAAGGCGGTTCCCCAGGTGCGCGTGGGTCTGACGCAAAATCGACAGAGCATCCATGTGGAGGCCAAGGGCGGTCCGCTTCCCGTGACGCTCGCGACGAGCGGCGCGACGGTCGGTCACATCCCCGACGGCAGGGCGTGGACGTTCACGTCGGCACAGAACGCGTACCGGATCCTCGACGAACACGGAGATCCGGTCGGCGGCCACCTCTGGGGCGGAGAGGCCGACGACGCCGTCGTCTCGCTCTCGCCGAGCGCCCGCGCGATGGTGCCGGAGCTCGCGCGCACCTATGCGCGTGGAACGCTCCGTTTCGGTCTCTACGACTGCGCCGCATGCAAGCTCCGTCTCCTCGCGGTCGTTCCGATGGAGCAATACCTCTACGGCATCGCCGAGGTCAGCAACAGCTGGCCGACCGAGGCGCTGGAGGCGCAGGCGGACGCGGCGCGCACCTACGCGCTGCGGAAGATCCTCACGTATGGACAGCACCGCTCCGGATGCGACTGCGGGCTGTACGCGACGACCGCCGATCAGGTCTACGCCGGCTGGGCGAAGGAGTCGGAGACGATGGGCGACCGCTGGGTCGCGGCCGTCGACGCGACCGCCGGGGAGATCGTCGAATACGGCGGCCAGCCGATCCAGGCGTTCTACATGGCCTCGAGCGGAGGCTTCACGGAGAACAACGAGAACGTCTGGGGAGGAACGCCGATCCCGTACCTCCGTGGCGTCTGCGATCCGGGTGACTACGTGCCGGAGAACTCCTCCCGCGCGTGGACGGCCACGTTCTCCGCATCGTCGCTCACCTCTCGCCTGCGTCCGTACACCGGCGACATCGGAACGGTGAACGGGTTCGCCAAGGCGAAGCGCGGCGTCTCCGGGCGCGTGATGCAGGTGTCGGTCAACGGCACGGGTGGGTCGCACGCCGTCACCGGCTCGCAGCTCAAGGCGGCGCTCGGCCTCCGCGACGACCGCGTCTGGGTCGGCCACGACCGACTGATCACCGGCGAGATCCGCGCGCGCTACGACCACTCGATGTGCGCTCCCGGCGCGGCCAAGAGCGCGGAGCGGAGTGTTCCCGGCGGCACACGCCAGCGGTTCCAGCACGGCGCGATCTACGACAGCTCCTCGACTCCGAAGACGGTATGGCTTCACGGACCCGTGTACGACTCCTACCGCTCGATCGGCGGGCCCGGCGGGAGCGCGGGCTTTCCGACCTCCGGCATCAAGGGCGGCGGCGGTTCCGGTTCGAGCCAGGCGTCCTTCGAGCACGGAACGATCACCTGCGTCAAAGGGAGCGGCTGCTCTCTCGCGTGACCCGGAGCGTCTGCGCGCTCAGGGCTGCAGGAGACGTCCGACGACCCCTCTCGGAGGCTCCGGCGCGTTGGACGTTCCGCGGAACGCCTCGGTGAAGCCCGCCGCGATCGTTCTCGCCTGATCGACCCTCACGCTCGCGGGACAGGTCTGGATCTTGTTCCACGCCGTCAGCGCGAGCGCGGCGCCCTGCGGCAGCTGCGGGTACGGCGCCATCAGCATCCGGTCCTGGGAGCGGACGTACGTCGCGAGCGCGTCGACGACGTCTTTCGACAGCGCGTCGCGCCCGACCTGCCGGTAATAGACGATCACGAACGCGTGCTCGAGGTTGTGAACCGCGCGCGTCTCCACGAGCGGCCGCGTGTACACCTTCGGCTCGAACGGCAATGGAGACGGATCGTGGTAGCCCGAGGTCGCCGGATGCCGCGCGTAGTCGTAGGTCTCTCCCGGCTGGAGGTGCAGCCCTCCGACGGCCTTCGACTGCGGGATCGGCGACGTCACCGCGGTGCAGCCTGCGCTTCCCGCGGCGGCGACCGCATCCGCGGGAACGGGGTTCGGGCCGGCGGCCGGAAAGAACAGCACGTAGCCGATCAACCCGACGACGCCGATGACGAGCAAGCCCCGGAGCGGTCCGCGGGGCTCCCGCTCGATGTCGCGCTTCCCGCGTCCTGTCTTTTCGCGCGTGCCCTCCGAGCGAGCGTCGGTGCTCTTGGGCGACGGCTTCGATCCGGGAGGAGGCCCGGCTCCCGCGCGGCCGGCCTTTCCGCGGGAACGAGACTTCTTGTTCCTGGCCACGCGGGGGCGCTACTCGCCCTTGATGAAGTGGAACGAGGAGGGCACCGGGGACGGGACATCCGACGGTGCGCCGTACGCGAGCACGATCTCCTCGTGCTCCTTGAGCGGGATCGTTCGCGGATCCGGAACCACCTTTCCGTCCACGAAGGCCTGCAGCGTTTTGCCGCCGCTCGTGCAGTACCCGCCGAGACAGGAGGCGGTCAGCCGCACGCCCCAGACGTCGAAGAACTGACCGAGCGTGTACGCCTCGTTCGTCGGCGCCTCTACGTGGATCGTCGCGGCGTCGGAGGTCGTCGTCACCGTCGGGTCGTGCGTGTGGATCGGCGAGCTGTACGTGCTCGCGATACCGATGTCGGGGGGCACCTGCACCTTGTTGCCGTCGACGTAGATGTCGAGGTGCGCGTGGATGTGCTGCTTGATCGACATCGACTGTCCGAGGGCCGGCAATCCGATCGCCTTCAGACGGTCCAGGAGATCTGCGGTGTTCGCCGGCCAGGGAGCGCTCGTGGTGAGCATCCCCGGCAGCTCCTGCGTTCCGGAGCCCTGTGTCGCGACGATCAACACCGTCGCACCGCCGAGGACGATGAGCGCTCCGAGCGCGATGCCGCTCCATCGCATCCGGCGCCGGCGCCTGATCTTGCGCTGGAGGCGTTCGCGCTCGGCGCGGGCCTCCTCCTTGCGGAATTTGCGGTTCGGGCCGCCTTCGTCGGCGGGCCGGACCTGCACGTGGGGCACCGCCGCGCTCTGGCGTTCACGGTCGCCCTGTCGGGACTTCTTGGCCATGGAGAACCTCACGGATGCCGGGTCGGCGCGCTGGCGCGCCCGGTTCGGGAAAGAGCTTACGAGGCTCGGTCCGGTTTCGCGGCGGTAGCATGGCCGTCCCGCTTCGCTCGACAGGGCGGCGAAGCGTCCTCCGAGAAGAACGAGGAACGATCGATGGCGAAGAAGCGGAAGCGCCGGCCGCGGACCGAGCCCGCACAGGCAGGTGCCGGACGTCCGCCCGAGCGCTCGGCTGCGGGAGCCACCGACGGAGGCCGCGGCAAAGCCGCAGAGGAGCGTCCCCGCCCGCGCCCCGACGGAGCCCGCGGCGGCGGAGCAGCGCCGGCGGGCCAGGGCGGTGCGCGTTCCGCCCGCAAGGAAGAGGCGCGGCAGCAGCGTGACCGTATCCGGCGGAAGGTGTCGAGACGGCGGCGTACGCGCCAGGCCGGGATCGCGCTTGCGGTCGTCGCTCTCGTGGCGGTGGTCGCATTTCTCGTCTTCAACAACAACCAGACGTCCACGCCCAAGGCGCAGCCGGGTCAGCTCACGGGACTGAACGACGGACCGCCTCCGTGGCCCGTGGAGATCAACGGGCTTTATCAGCGGCTCCAGGCCATCGGTCTGCCACCGCAGGCCGTGGAGGGGCAGGGCCTTCATTCGGACCAGCACCTCGACATCTACGTCGACGGCCAGCCGATCCAGATCCCGCAGGGGGTCGGCATCCCGCCTGGCTACAAGGCCGACCCGGGGACGACGCCGACCGACTTCATCTCGATCCTCCACACCCACGACACCAGCGGCATCGTGCACGTGGAGGCCCCCTCCGTGACGCAGTACACGCTCGGGGAGTTCTTCGACGTCTGGGGCGTGAAGTTCACGCCGCAATGCCTCGGAAACCTCTGCGAGACGAAGGACAAGACGATCGAGGTCTTCGTGAACGGAAAGCTCCAGACCGGCGATCCGACGAAGGTGTCGTTCAGCCTCGAGCCGCTCTCGCAGGAGATCGTGCTGGCCTACGGGACGAAGGCCGAGCTCCCGAACCCGATCCCGTCGCAGATCCCGAACGCGTAGCTCCGACTACTCCTCCTTTTTCGGTGCCGCGGGGTATTTGAACTCGTACGGCTCCGCGCCGAGCCGCGTGGCGAGTCGGCCGAGCGCGATGATGGCGATCACCCCGACCACGGTCACCAGGATCGCGTAGAGGAACAGCGCGGTGATCCGTCCCAGGCTCGAGTCTGGGAAGGCCGCGTGGAAGAACTCGGTGAGCGCCGTGTTCCACGCGAGCGCCGCTACGACGCCGAGGGCGGTCGTGAGCAGGGAGATCATCGTCGCGACGGACTCGCGGGAGTAGCGGCTCGCCCTTCGCCCGGCTTTCCCGATCGGGGAAAGCTCCCCGGTGTCCTTTCGCTGGTCGCTCATGGTGCCTCCTCACGCGGGATCGGACTGCGCCGGAGGATAGTGCGCGAAGCGCATCGGCCCGTTGCGCGCGGGGAGCGGACGCCCATAAGCTTCCGGCGCCTTCCCCATCGGCCGGGAGATCCCGGCGAGGCGCGCGCCGCGAAGGCGGACGCGCCCGGTTGCCGGGAGAAGGGGGCGCCGGTATGGCGAGGACGGAAGCTCCGCCGGGAAACACGAGCGGGCTGGATCGGTATTTCCGGATCTCGGAGCGGGGCTCCACGGTCCGCACCGAGGTCGTCGCGGGCGTCGCCACGTGGCTCACGATGGCCTACATCCTGTTCGTGAACCCGACGATCCTCGGGTTCCTCGGGATCCCGGGCTTGGAGAAGCAGGGTCTGCCGTTCGCGCAGGTCCTGACCGTGACGGCGCTCGTCGCCGGCGTCGTGACGATCGCGATGGGCGTGTACGCGAACTATCCCTTCGCGCTCGCCGCGGGGCTCGGGTTGAACGCCTTCGTCGCGTTCACCCTCGTCGCGCACGACGGACTTTCCTTCCCCGACGCGATGGGCGTGATCGTGGCGGAGGGCATCCTCATCACGATCCTGGTGCTGACCGGGTTGCGCGAGGCGATCCTCAACGCGATCCCGATGGACCTGAAACGCGCGATCGGGATCGGCATCGGGCTGTTCATCACGTTCATCGGTTTCGTCAACGCCGGCATCGTGGTCCATCCGGAGGGCGGGTCCCCGATCGTGACGATCGCGTCGGACCTCAGCACGCTTCGGATCCTGGTCTTCGCGATCGGGCTCGTGATCACCTCCGCGCTCGTCGCCCGGCACGTCCGCGGAGCGCTCCTGATCGGCATCGTCATCACCACCGTCGTCGCGATCGTGATCAACGAGATCTGGGGTCACGCCGCCATCTGGGCCACCACCCCCGGCGTGGGAGTCGTTCCCGACAAGATCGTCGCCGCCCCCGACTTCGCCCTGGTCGGAAACTTCTCGTTCCACTTCTGGAGCGCGCTCGGGACCTGGACGGCGATCGCCGTGGTGCTCTCCGTGATGCTCTCGGACTTCTTCGACACGATGGGAACCGTGATCGGCCTCGGCGGAGAGGCGGGGCTCCTCGACGAGAGGGGACGCCTGCCCGGCATCAACCGCGTGCTGCTCGTCGACTCGCTCGCCGCGGCCGCGGGAGGAGCGGCCTCCGCGTCGTCCAACACGACCTTCATCGAGAGCGCCTCGGGCGTCGCGGAGGGCGGGCGAACCGGCCTCACCTCCGTCGTCGTGGGGCTGCTGTTCCTGCTGGCGCTGTTCTTCTCTCCGCTGGCCGGAGTGATCCCGCCGGAGGCGACGGCGCCGGTCCTGATCCTCGTCGGCTACTTCATGATGACGCTCGTCCGCGACATCGATTGGACCGATCCGGGCATCGGCATCCCGGCGCTCCTCACGATGGTCGTGATGCCGTTCACGTTCTCGATCACGAACGGCGTCGGGGCCGGGTTTCTCTCCTACACGTTGATCCAGGTACTGCGCGGCAACGCGCTCAAGGTGCACCCGTTGATGTACGCGGTGTCAGCCGTCTTCCTCTGGTACTTCATCCACGGCGTCGTCTGAACGGAACAGGAGATGCTCCCCGAGGTCGAGCGACGGCCTCGGGGGAGGGTTCCCCGCCGGCGGAGGGCCGACGGCGACGGAGCCGAGCGGGATCCACTCGTCGTCGAGGCCGAGCGCGTCCCGAGTCTCCTGCGCGCAGAAGAGCGTGGAGGAGATCCAGCTCGACGCGAGCCCTTGCGCGTGGAGCGCGAGGAGGAGGCTCTGGATCGCGGCGCCGCCCGACAGGACGAACATGTCGCGCTCCGCGGTGCTGCGCTCGACGTCGTCGTAGGAGTGGGCGCCGCGGAGACGGATCAGCGGGACGATCAGGACGGGCGCCGCACCGAGGACCGCGTCGGACTTCGCGATCCGGCGCGAGATGACCTCCTCCGACGTTCCGTCGCGCTCGAGGTCCGCCCGCCAAGCGACCGCCATCGCGGCGAGGAGTCGCTTCTTCGCGGCGCGCGAGGTGAGGGCGACGAACAGCCATGGCCGCGTGTGGTGCGGCGCGGGAGCCGTGCAGGCCGCGCGGACGGCCTCCTCGAGCGCCGCCGACGGAACCTCCCCGTCGCCGAAAGACCGGATCGTCCGCCGCGCGGAGATGGCCACCAGCGGCGACTCTCGGAAGAGGTCCTCCTCGGGTGGACGGACGATGTCGCGTGCGGAGCCGGACCTGACGCCGGGCGCGATGACGGACGCGGAGCCGGATGTGGAACCGGACGTGGAGCCCACGTTGGATGATCCCGTCTCGACGCCGCGGACGATCGCGGCCGGAACCCGAGCGGCCTTCTCCATCACGAGACCCGCAGCCGCC
>JBJMLP010000243.1:0-2088 GCA_045805245.1 Actinomycetota bacterium
CCGCTGCCGGGTTCGGCTTCGGCGCGGTGATGAACGTCTCCCAGTGGGTGATGTACTCGGCGTTCTCCGGGTGCTGCACCTTCCGCCACTCCGAGACGACGATATCCGCGACGGCGCGCGCTGCGACGACGTCCGGGAGGACATCGAGTTCGGCTTCTTCCAGCGGCGTGACGGCGACGTAGCCGGCGATCGCGGCCTCGGCGACCTCGTGGAACTCCGGACGTTCGCCGAGGAGGGAGGCGAGCATGTTCGCGAGATCGCACACGAACGCCGTCTCCACCATGTCGCCGAAGTCGAGGATCGCGGAGACGTCCTGCCGTTCGTCGAACAAGACGTTGTCCCGTGTCAGGTCGTTGTGGATCACCTGAGTGCGAAGACCTTCGAGCGTTGGGACCGTGTGCGTCTCCGCGCGCGTGAGCCAACGCTCGACGAGCGCACGTCCCTGCGGATCATCGACGAAGCCGAGGAGCGGCCGCACCGCCCCGACCTGCAGGTCGTCCCACAGCATCGGATGGCGCGCCGCCGGATGGGAGAAGCTCGCGAGGGCGTTCCCCATGCGCGCGACCACGCTCGCGTAGCGGCGGATCGCGTCGAGCGAGAAGTCGGGCGTATCGAGCTTCGTTCCGGGGAGGTAGGTGAGCAGTCGGACGACGTGCTGCGCCTCGCTGGGGTCCGTCCAGGTCGCGTGGCGCGCTCCATCCCGGGTCGGGATCGCCGCAGGGATGGGAAGGGACGGGTCCGTCGCGGCCACGTGCGCGAGGGCGAGCTCCTGCATGTCGATGAACGGGAGGTCCTCCGCGGCGTTGTGGATCTTGAGCAGGAAGAACGCTTCGTCCGGCGCCTCGATGCGGAAGTTGCGGTCCCGCTCGCTCTCCAGCTGGGTGAAGACGCCGTCGACGCCGAAGGACTCGCGCGTGATGCGCTCCGCGGTCGCGACGTCGACGTTCGGGGCGGGAGCGGCGAACACGGCGGCCGGATCGATGATCCGCTCGTCCATGCGGGGAACCTACGTCATCCGATCGCCCGGGCGCCCGAGCTACGCTTTCCGCTCCGAGATTCGAGGAGGACGCATGCAGTTCGTCGTCACGGCTTGGGACGGAACCGACGAGGGAGCTCGCGACCGGCGGCTCGCGGCGCGGCCGACGCATCTGGAGCGGATCCAGCCGCGGGTCGACGCCGGAGAGGTTCTCGTCGCCGGCGCGATCCTCGACGACGAAGGAGGCATGGTCGGTTCCGTCCTCGTGATGGAGTTCGACACGCGCGACGCGCTCGATGATTGGCTCCGGAACGATCCGTACACGGCCGGAGGTGTGTGGCAGCGCGTCGACGTGCGACCGTTCCGCGCGTCCGTCGGGGCCTGGATGCCCGAGGCCTGAGCACAAGGAAAGGCGCGGGATCGCTCCCGCGCCTCCCCGGAGGGTGTCGTTCGGTTCGCGGTTACACCGAGATCGACGCCGTGGTCGACGACGACCCCGAGCTCGAGCCGCCGGAACCGTCGTTCGGACAGTGGTGGGTCGCAGATCCGGAGTTCGGTCCGGAGCCGGAGGAGCTCTGCTGCTGCGACGTCGCCGTATGGGAGTTCGCCGCGAGCGCGTTCGAGATACCGACGCCTCCGACGGTGAGTGCTCCCGCCGCCAGGATGCTCGCGACGAGCGTGCGCCTCAGCTTCGACATTGGCGGTCACCTCCTTTCGCACCCAAGCTTGCGGCCGCCATCTGGAAGAAGGCTTGGCCGAGGCTGTGGGACGCCTGGTAATTCGGGCGCCGCCGGCACTCCGCGAGGCCACGGCCGGGTCACAGGGAACTCACAGGCGACAGGGCTATGGTGCGTGAGATGACGGACGACGCGCTCCGGATCCTCGCGGTCGACGACGAGGAAAGCATCACGGATCTCCTCGGCATGGCGCTGCGCTACGAGGGCTTCGACATCCAGGTCGCGCACACGGGACGCCAGGCGCTCCGTGCCGTGACCGAGCGCCGGCCCCACCTGTTGATCCTCGACGTCATGCTGCCGGACCTCGACGGGTTCGAGATCGCGAAGCGGCTCGCGAGCCGCGGCGACAAGGTCCCGATCCTGTTCCTCACCGCG
>JBJMLP010000244.1:0-3178 GCA_045805245.1 Actinomycetota bacterium
CGTCGATCACCTGCCGCGGCTTCTGGGACGTCGCCGCGCTGTCGAGGTAGACGAGCGGCTTGTCGCCGACGCGTCGGGTCAGGATCGGGAAGTCCGCGCGGATCCGCTCCACGTCCAGGGTGTCCGCCGACGCCGGCTTGTCGATGATCTTGGCCATGTCGCTCTCCTGCCTCGCCGCGCTACGTGGTCGGCGCGGGAGCTTCCTCCTCGATGCCGAGCTCCTGGCGGATCTCCTCGTAGCCCTTCTGCTCGAGCTCGTGCGCGAGCTCCTTGCCGCCCGACTTCACGATGCGGCCGTTCATCATCACGTGGACGTAGTCGGGCGTGATGTAGTTCAGGATGCGCTGGTAGTGCGTGATCAGCAAGACCCCGAGGTCCGGCCCGATCAACTGCGCGACGCCGGTCGCGACCGCCTTCAGGGAGTCGATGTCGAGGCCGGAGTCCGTCTCGTCGAGGAGCGCGATCTCGGGCTCCAACACCGCGAGCTGCAGGATCTCGTTCTTCTTCTTCTCCCCGCCCGAGAAGCCCTGGTTGACGTAGCGGTTCACCATCGCGTCCTCGACGCCGAGGAGCTGCATCTTCTCCTTCATGTGCTTCCGGAACGCGAGTGCGGAGACCTGCTCTCCCTTGATGGAGGTATACGCGGTGCGGAGGAAGTTCACGACGGAGACGCCCGGAACCTCGGTCGGATACTGGAACGCGAGGAAGAGGCCGCGCTTCGCCCGCTGGTCCGGCGTCAGCGACAGGATCTCCTCGCCCTTGAAGCGGACCGTCCCCCCAGTCGCGACGTAGCCGGGACGTCCCATCAGGACGTTCGCGAGCGTCGACTTCCCGGAGCCGTTCGGCCCCATCATCGCGTGGGACTCCCCCTGCTTCACGACGAGGTCGATGCCCTTCAGGATCTCCTTGCCCTCGACCGTGGCCGTCAGGCCCTCGATCTCGAGCGTCGCGGCTCCGTTGCTGTTCGTCATTCCTCCACCTCGATCAGGATGTCGTCGCCCTCCACCTTGACGGGGTAGACGGGCAGCGGGATGGTCGCCGGGAGCGAACGTGGCTTTCCGGTGTTCAGGTCGAAGACCGAGCCGTGCTTCGGGCACTCGATCGTGTCGAAGTCCGTGTCCACCTCTCCCTCGTGGAGGTAGGACTCCTCGTGCGAGCAGACGTCGTCGATGGCGCGGAAACCCTCCTCGGGGCCGAGGTTCGCGATGGAGATGAGCTTGCCGTTCACCTCGAACGCGCGCGCCTCGCCGTCGGGGACCTCCGAGGTCGTGCACACCTTGACGAGCGTCATCGCGTTCACCGTACCCTCGCGAGCTCGGCCTCGATGGCGTTGGAGAGTCCCTCGCGGACCTCGGGGAGCGTGACCTTGTCGAGCACCTCCGCGAAGAACCCGAACACGATGAGGCGCTCGGCGTCCGCGCGCGGGATGCCGCGGGACTCGAGGTAGAAGAGCGTGTCCTCCTCCACCGGGCCGTCGCTCGCGGCGTGGCCGCACCGAACGTCGTTCGCCTGGATCTCCAGGTTCGGGATCGAGGCGGCCTTCGCCTCCTCCGAGAGGACGATGTTGCGAACCGTCTGGAACGCGTCGGTCTTCTGCGCGCCGGGCCGGACGTTCACCCACCCGGAGTAGACGGCGTTGGAACGCTCCTTCAACGCTCCTTTGTAGAGAAGGTTGCTGGAACAGTTCGGCGCGACGTGGTCCTGGAGCGCGCGGTGGTCGAAATGCTGGTCGCCGTCGGCGAAGTACAGGCCGAGCATCTCGGAGAAACCGCCGGGCTCGGCAAGGACGGATTCGATCTCGCTGCGCGCCAGCTCACCGCCGAACGCGACGCCGAGGGAGCGGAACTCCGCGTCACGTTGGAGCTGCGCGCGCTGAACGGAGAGGTGCTGCACGCCGGTCCCCCACTCCTGGAGGCAGACGTACCGGACCCGGGAGGCGGCTCCTGCGTGGACCTCCACGACGGCGTCGGAAAGGGCCTTGGTCAGGTCGGGCGAAACGAGGCGGTCGATGAACGTCACCTCGGAGTCCTCCTCCGCGACGATGAGCGTGTGGGGGAAGACGGCGCCTCCGTCGGCGTCGAGGTAGGTGAGGGTCTGGATCGGAAGCCGCGCGGTGACGCCGCGCGGAACGTAGAGGAACGTGCCGCCGCTCCGGAACGCTCCGTGCAGAGCGGTGAAGCGGGTGCGTGTGGTCGGCACGAGCGCGTGGAGGTTCGGCTCCACGAGGCCAGGGTGCTCCCGAGCGGCCTCGTCGAGGTCCATGAGGAGCACACCCTGCCGGCTCAGCTCGGGGTCGAGGTGGGTCACCATCACCTCGGAGTTCCGCTGGATCTGGAGTCCGGCGCGATCGCCCACCGTGCCGGCGGCCTCGAGGATCTGCGGCGGCACGCCGTCGAGGTTCGCGGCGTGGCCTCCCTCGGCCCACGGAGTGAAGCCGAAATCGAAGCCGGACAGGTCGGTGTAGCGCCACTCCTCTGTCTCCTGGGAGGGCACGGGGAGCGCGAGGAACTCCTCCAGCGCCTGGGCACGGATGCGGTCGACGAACGGCGCCGGCGCCTTCGGGAGTTCGGAAAGCGCCTGCTCGTCGAAGCCGGTTCGAGAGGGAATGGCCGCCATGCCTCTAATCCTACCGGCCTGGTCGGATTACCGGCCACGCGCGCTTTCGTGCCTGTTTTGACATCATCCCGGCCGTGGGCGAACTCACCGAAGCCGAGGTCTGCGACCGGGCGAACGTCGAGCCGGCGTTCGTGAAGGAGCTCGCCGAATGCGGCGTCCTCGAGCCCGAGACCGGCGAGAAGCCGTACCGGGGCGGAGACGTCTGGAGGGCGCGGCTGGCGCGGGCCTGTGTCGACGCAGGACTTCCCCTCGACGGCATCGGCGAGGCGATCCGCCGCAATCTCCTCACGCTCTCGATGCTCGACCTCCCCCAGTACTCCAACTGGTCCGGCTACACCGAGGAGACCTATGAGGACGTTGCCGAGCGGACCGGGCTGCCCCTGGCCTTCTTCTCTGAGGCTCACGAGGCGGCCGGGTTTCCGCCGGGAGAACCGAGCGACCGGGTCCGCGAGGATGAGCTCGAAGGCTATCCGGCGGCGCAGGTCGCTCTCGCCTTCGGGTTTCCGATGGACTCCGTCCTGCGCGTCTACCGCGTCTACGGCGAGAACCTCCGACGCATCGC
>JBJMLP010000245.1:0-4996 GCA_045805245.1 Actinomycetota bacterium
AGCTCGCGCACGGCGTCGCGGACGATCTGCTGACGTCCACCTTGCTGGAGTCCTCGTGCCCGCTCGTGGTCGCTCCGGCGATGCACGAGGGGATGTGGAGGAGCGACGCCACGCGCGACAACGTCGCGACCCTCGAGCGGCGCGGCGTCCGGTTCGTCGGTCCTGCGACCGGACCGCTCGCGGCCGGTGACGAGGGGACCGGCCGGATGGAGGAACCCGAAGCGATCCTCGCGGCGGCTGAGGAGGTTCTCGCGCGGAGCGTCGATCTCGCCGGGCGAACGATCGTCGTGACGTCCGGAGGCACGCACGAGCCGGTCGACGCCGTCCGGTTCATCGGCAACCGTTCCAGCGGAAAGATGGGCACCGCGGTCGCCGCGGAGGCTGCGGCGCGTGGTGCGGCGGTCGTGCTGATCTCCGGCCCGGCGTCCGTGCCGCCTCCCGACGGCGTGCGCGCCGTGGACGTCTCGACCGCGGCCGAGATGCTCGCGGCGACCCGGGAGGCAATCGGGGACGCGGACGCGCTGGTGATGGCCGCGGCGGTCGCGGACTTCCGGCCCGCTCGGGTGGAAGGCGGAAAGCTCAAGCGCCGCGACGGCGTGCCCGAGGTGCGCCTGGAGCCGACCCCGGACATCCTCGCGGAGCTCTCCGGTGCGCTCGAGGGCCGCGTCGTGGTGGCATTCGCAGCCGAGACGACCGACCTCGAACGCGCGGGCCGGGAGAAGCTCGACGCGAAGCAGCTCGATGTGATCGTGGTCAACGAGGTGGGGCGGCCGGGAACGGGTTTCGGCTCCGACACGAACGAGGCGCTGATCCTCTCCGCCGACGGCGACGACTCGCCGCTCGCGACGTGGACGAAGCGCTCCCTCGCGCGGGAGATCTGCGACCGGCTCGCGAAGCTCCTCGAGCGGAGCTGACCGCCGGGGCGCCTCGCCGCTGACGGAGGGCCGGGCTATACTCCCGGCCGACATGGCGACCGGGCACCTCTTCACCTCGGAATCCGTCACCGAGGGACACCCCGACAAGCTCGCCGACCAGATCTCCGACGCGGTCCTCGACGCGATCATCGCGGTCGATCCTCCGGGCCGCGTCGCGTGCGAGACGCTCGTGACGACCGGGATGGTCATGGTCGCGGGCGAGATCTCCACGAACGAGTACGTGGACATCCCCGCGGTCGTTCGCAAGACCGTCCTCGACATCGGATACACCGACGCGAAGTTCGGCCTCGACGGAGAGACGTGCGGCGTCATCACCGCGATCCAGGAGCAGTCCGCCGACATCGCGCTCGGCGTCGGCGACGCGGAGGAGCACCGCGACGGCTCGACCGATGACCTCGACACGCTCGGCGCCGGCGACCAGGGGATGATGTTCGGCTACGCCTGCCGCGAGACCGAGGAGCTGATGCCGATGCCGATCGCGTTGGCGCACCACCTCGCGAAGCGGCTCGCGGACGTCCGGAAGGCCGGCGTGATCCCGTACCTGCGTCCCGACGGCAAGAGCCAGGTCACGATCGCGTACGAGGACGACCGCCCCGTTCGCGTCGACACCGTGGTCATCTCCGCGCAGCACCGCGAGGAGGTCGACGTCGAGACCCTCCTCAAGCCGGACGTGGAGGCGGAGGTGATCGATCCGGTCCTGCGCGAGGTGGGCCTCGACGCGGAGGGAGCGCGCATCCTCGTCAACCCGACCGGTCGCTTCGAGATCGGCGGGCCGAAGGCCGACACGGGCCTGACCGGCCGCAAGATCATCGTCGACAGCTACGGAGGGATGGCTCCGCACGGTGGAGGCTGCTTCTCCGGCAAGGATCCGACGAAGGTGGACCGGTCGGGCGCGTACATGGCGCGCTACGTCGCGAAGAACGTCGTCGCGGCCGGTCTCGCGGATCGGCTGCAGCTCCAGGTCGCGTACGCGATCGGCGTCGCGCATCCGGTGTCGTTGAACATCGACGCGTTCGGCACCGAGCGGGCCGACCCGGATCGGATCCTCTCCGCGATCGAGGAGCTCTTCGATTTCCGTCCGGCGGCGATCATCCGCGATCTCGACCTTCGCCGGCCGATGTTCACCGAGACGGCGGCGTACGGACACTTCGGTCGCAAGGGCCTCCCCTGGGAGGAGACCGACCGTGCCGAGGAACTCCGCCGCGCGCTGTCGTAGTTCGCAACGATCCGACCGCTCCGGAGTTCCCCGTGTCGACCGGCGTTGACGTGAGCACGGCCATGTCTCCAGGCATCGTGGACGCGGAGCCGCGAGCTGAGCCAGAGCCCGACGTCCTCTCCGGGCTCGTGGACGTCTGCGTGGACCGGCCGCTCCTCTCGCTCGATCGTCCGTTCACCTATGAGCTCGACGCGTCGTTCGGGGCGGGCGTCGGAAGCCTCGTATCGGTCCCCTTCCACGGAAGGAGCGTGAAAGGCTGGGTCCTCGGCGCTTCGGAGGACCGTCCGGCCCGGACGCTTCCGGTCACGAAGGCGTTGAGCGACGTCCGCGCGTTCGACGGGCGGATGCTCGAGCTGCTGCGATGGGTGAGCGAGCGGTACGTGGCGGCGCTCTCCTCGGTGATCACGCGAGCGGTGCCGCCGCGTGTCGTCTCCGAGGAGGACGCGGCGACGAACGAGGTCGTACGCGTCGACGTTCCGGTCGCAGTGCAATCGCGGCCGTCGCCGGGCGACGTCCTGCTCGCGTATCGGAACGGCGAGTCCGTGCGGGAGGCGATCCGGGGCGGTGGTTCGGGCGCCTTCCGCCTCCGTCCGATCCCCGAGCTTGAGCACGCCACCGTCGTCGCCGCCGTCGGAGCGGCACTGGCGGCGAACCGGCGCGCGCTCGTGCTCGTTCCGGAGTCCTCGCCCGTTCCCGCCACGGCGGCGGCGTTGCAGGAGGCGTTCGGCGATCGCGTGCGGATGTTCCTCGGCGGCTCCAAACGCGACCGGTACCGCCGGTGGCTCGAGCTTCGGTCCTCGCCGCCGGGCGTCGTGGTGGCGACGCGTCCCGGCGTGTTCGCGCCGCTTCCTGACCTCGGGCTGATCTGGCTGTCGAGGGAGAGCCATCCGGGGCATCGGGAGGATCGCGCGCCCTACTACCACGTCCGCGACGTCGCGCTCGAGCGTGCCCGCCGGGAGGGAGCGGTCGCGGTGCTTTCGGCGCTCGCTCCCTCCGCAGAGGCGACCGTCGCCGTGCCGCGAGAGGTCGCGCCGGTCCGGCGGGCGTGGCCGATCGTGGAGGTCGTGAAGCCGGGCCCCGAAGGCCGCGCGCCTCGCCTCGTCGCGGCGCTGAAGGACGCGTCCCGGGCGTTTCTCTACGCGCCGCTCCCCGGATACGGGATCGCGCAGGTCTGCAAGGTCTGCGGCGAGCCGGCGGCGTGCGCGGTGTGCCGCGGACTCCTCCGCGCCGAGGAGGGGCGGGTGACGTGCGCGGTCTGCGGCGCAGCCGGCCGCTGCGCGCACTGCGGCGCGGCGTCGTTCGGCATCCGCCGCGGAGGAGCGGAGCGTGTCGAGGAATGGGCCTCCTCCCTCACGCGCGTCCAGGCGCGCCGCGCGCGAGGCGTCGCGCGGTTCCCCTCCGGCCGAGCCGCCGTCGTGGTCGGAGGACCGGAGTCGGTGAAGGACATCCCGCCGCCCGAGCTTGACCTCGTCGGCATCCTCGACGCGGATCTCGCGGCGCGACGTCCCGGCGTCGGAGCGATCGAACGCGCGCTCGCGACGTGGATGGAGGCCTCGGCATGGGCGAGCCCGGGAGGACGCGTGGTCGTGCAGACGGCCCGGCCGAACGATCCCGCGGTGCAGGCGCTCGTCTCAGGAAATCCCGATCGCTTCCTGCGAGCGGAGATCCCGCGTCGCACCGAGGCCGGGTTCCCGCCGGGGCAGCCCGTGTTCCGCATCACGGGGACGCCGGAGCTCGAGGCGTCGCTCCGGGAGCTCGAGGCGACGACGTTGCTTGCCGCTCCGGGCGCGGGAGGCGAGACGGTATGCTTGCTCGCGATCGACGCGCGACGTGTTGCCGCGTTCGCCGCGGCCGTTCGAGATCTCGCCGTTCGCGGGATCGTGACGCGCGTCGAGGCCGAACCTCATCTCTGATCGACGACGGAGAGCGAGCGTGACGATCCTGCCGATCAAGACGTTCGGAGCGCCGGTGCTCCGGGAGCCGACCGCGCCGGTGCAGCGCTTCGACGACGACCTGGCGCGCCTCGCGGACGACATGCTCGAGACGATGTACGAGGCGCCGGGTGTCGGGCTCGCCGCGACGCAGGTGGGCATGTCGATGCGATTCTTCGTCTTCGACGACGGGGAAAACGGCGCCGGCGCGATCGCGAATGCCGAGATCGTCTCGCTCGAGGGCGAGGAGGAGATCGACGAGGGCTGCCTTTCCGTTCCGGGGCTTTGGTTCCCGGTGCGTCGCGCCACGAAGGTTCGCGTCCGGGGTCTCGACCTCGACGGCTCGCCGATCGAGATCGAGGCGGAGGGTCTCCGAGCGAGGATCATGCAGCACGAGACCGACCACGTCGACGGCATCCTGTACCTCGACCGGCTCGCGGAGGAGCATCGCCGGGCGGCGATGCAACAGCTCCGGGAGCGTGAGCTGAACGGAGCGCCCGGTCGCTCCTCGGTTCGCTGACGCAAGGAGCTGCCGCGGCGAAGCCGGCTGAGGGAAAGCCACTCCGCGTCGTGTTCCTCGGAAACGCGCCGTGGTCGGTCCCGTCGCTCGAGGCCGTCGCCCGGTCCCAGCACGATCTCGTCCGCGTGCTGACCCGTTTGCCGAGACCGGCGGGCCGCGGAAACGCCCTGCGGTCCACGGCGGTCGCCGACGCAGCCCGCGCGGGCGGCCTTCCGCTGACGGAGATCGAGTCGATCCGCGACGACGCCGGATTCCGCGCGATGGAGGATGCCGACGCCGACGTGCTCGCCGTCGTGGCGTTCGGAGAGATCCTGCCCGCCGCAACGCTTCGGATGCCGCGGGTGGCTCCGGTGAACCTCCACTTCTCGCTTCTGCCGCAACTGCGCGGCGCCGA
>JBJMLP010000246.1:0-6069 GCA_045805245.1 Actinomycetota bacterium
CAGCAGGCCGTTGGAGATGTTGTTGTAGTACCCGTCGAACACGTCCTGCGGGAAGGACAGGTAGCGGAGGTTGTAGACGGTGTCGTCGGCCTTGACCTGGATCCGTCCGTCCGGGTTCCGAGCAGCCATCGCGCGGTCCCCATCCGTCATCGCCGCGGCGATCCACTCGCCGCCGGTCTCGAGCGCTCCGGTGAGGGCCGTGACGAGGCCACCCTGACCGCGGGAGGAGACGAGCTGGCCGGCGTCGTCCTCACGGAACGTGACCGGGCCGCGGTTGGACGCGACCATGACGGGTCCGGAGCGGGCGCTCACGCGAACGAGGCCATGAGCTCGATCTGGTCCTGGAGCTCACGAAGGGTCAGGAAGTCGTCGCGAACCCGTTGCTTCCCGTGCGCTCCGAAGCGGTTGCGGAGGTCGGCATCGCCGAGGAGTTCCACCAGGCGCTCCGCGCACTCGTCGACGGAGTCCACGAGGTACCCGTTGACGCCGTTTTCGATCTGGAGGCGGATCCCGCCCACGTTGCCCCCGATCACCGGCCGCTTCTTCCACATGGCCTCGGAGACGACGAGCCCGAACCCCTCCCGGATGGACTTCTGAAGCACCACCGTCGACTGACGCTGGAACGCGTTGACCTCGAGGCTTCCGACGTCCTGGAAGTTCGTCAGCAGATGGATGTCGGGATCCGCGTTCCGATGCTCCTCCGTCATGTTGAGGTAGTGCCATCCCTCCGGGTCGTCGTGCGCCATGGAGCCCACCATGACGAGCTGGAGGTCCTCGACCTCCTTGCGAGCGAGGCGGTAGGCGTCGATCACGCCGATCGGGTCCTTCCACGGGTCGAATCGCGACACCTGCGACACGACCGGCCGGGAGCGATCGATGTCGTAGCGCTTGAGGACCTCGTAGGCGGTGTCCTCCGGCAGGTAGCCGTTCTTCGCCGAGAGCGGATCGATCGATGGGGGGATGAACGCCAGCTTGGGACCGTTGATCTCGGACTGCGCGAACTCCTGGAGCGTGAAGATCGCCGCGTCGTAGCGGTTGACGATCGGTGCGAAGAACTCCCACACCGGCCGGTAAGGCATGGAGAGGTCGATGTGACAGCGCCAGAGCCACGTGCCGGAGCGCCGGCCCTCTCGCTCGAAGAACGGCAGCAGCGCCGCGGGCTGCGGGTCGTGCACCAGCACGAAGTCGAAGCTCTCCGTCAACTCGTGGGCGTTCTGCTCCACCTGCGAGAGGTAGGTCTCCACCATCTGCGGGGTCCACGGCACCTCCGCTCCCTGGAGGCCGTTGTGGATGGCCTTCGTGACGACGAAGTAGTCGTCGGAACCCTGCATCACCGCCCACGTGGCTTCGAGCCCGAGGTCGGAGAAGAGCGGAAGCTGGGTGTGGAGGAGCTCGGCGACGCCCCCGCCGAAGGCGGTGCTGTTGAGATGCAGTACCCGAGCTCCCGCCAGCGGCTTGGCAGCCTCGCGCAGCCGATCGACGGCGTTCGGGCCGCAGGCTTCGCCGTAGTCGTCCAGCCGCTTACGCGGAAGCGGAACCGTGGGAAGCACCGGAGAAGTCTAACGGTGCAGGTTGCGAACCTCTGTGAGCGAACGCTTATCCGCGATCGCGGAGGTTGGAGAGGGCTACGTCTCGGCGACGGCCGCGCTCTTCGGGCGTCATCGAGTGGATCGCCTCGATGGCCTCGGTCAGTGAGATCGGAGAGAACGGCTTGGTGATGTACTCCGCGGCGCCCGCCTGATACCCCTTGAGCCGGTCCTGCTCCTGCGTCTTCGCGGTCAGGAGGACGACGGGAACGTCACGCGTCTGCGGCTGTTCGGAGAGCTGCTCGAGGATCGACAGCCCGTCGCGATTCGGCAGCATCACGTCGAGGACGATGAGGTCGGGCTGCTCGGAGCTCGCCATGTCGAGCGCCGCGTCGGCGTTGTCGGTCTGCAAGACCTCGTGGCCGGCGAACTCGAAGTTGACGCGGCACAGGAGCAGAACATCGGGCTCGTCGTCGACCACGAGGACACGCATGCGGAATCCTTTCTCGTGGTTGTTGTCGGCAGACGGGCCGCCGCCCTTCACAGCCCGAAGGAGCCATCCTGGGCGTCCCTTGTGACTATGCCGGTCTGGAGGGAAGCGTCGTTCGTTGACATCTCGAGCGGGCGGCTCCTACATTTGACCTGCTAGGAGGCCATCTTGTCGCTCCGCATCTCCCAGAAGCTCGAGTACGCGATGCGCGCCACGATCGAGCTCGCCCTCCGTCAGGACACCGAGGCGCTGCTCCCCGCCCGCGAGATCGCGGAGGCTCAGGACATCCCCCTCCGGTTCCTCGAGCAGCAGCTGGGGGCGCTCCACAAGGCCGGGCTCGTCGAGAGTTTCCGCGGCGCCGGTGGCGGCTGCCGCCTGGCCAAGGCGCCGGAGGACATCAGGGTCGCCGACATCGCCGACGCGATCGAGGGCCAGCTCTTTCCGATGTTCTGCCTGGAGCCGAGCGATCACACCTGCATCCAGGACGCTCGGTGCGGTCTTCAGGGCTTCTGGGGAGACGTCGCGATCGCGATCCAGCAGGTGTTCGAGCAGACCACCGTCGCCGATCTGGCGGCGCGTCAGCGAAGCGCGGGCACGGAGCGGATGGTGTTCGCTCCGAGCGATCTGATCCGGCGACTGAACTAAGGGTCCGCCGGCCCCGCTTCAGGAACCGCGGAAGCCGGCTTCGAACCCTCCCTCTCGTGTGGTTCGGTGCCTAGCTGGCCTTGCCCAGGATGCGCATGACCTTGGTGCCACAGACGGGGCACTTGCCCTGAGCCGCGCGGCGCCCGTTCTTGAGCGTGGTCTCCTCGCCCTCGAACTCGCGCTTGGCCCGGCACTTCACGCAGTAGGCCTCGTACTTGGCCATCTCGTTCTCCTTCCCTCGAGCTCCTTCGGGCACGGAGCCCGATAGGTTTCGAGGCCGCTCCAGGCGGCCTCCAGGCACGATTGTCCCTTGCCTGAGCTTCGTTGCAAGCACCCGACCCTACCCTCAGGCACGCACGGGTGGCCACCGGCGGGCTCGGCCGCTGTGTCTCGGGCGAGGGACGCATAGCATGAGACCTCTCCAGGCACGGAAAGGGTCGGCGGATGTCTGACGTGGAACGGACCATCGAGGCGCTTCTCTCGGAGCAGCGGATCTTCGAGCCGTCGGAGGAGTTCCGAGCCCGCGCTGTGGTCAACGACGCGTCGATCTACGAACGGGCCGAGGCCGATCACGAGGCCTTCTGGGCGGAGGAGGCCTCGCGTCTGTCGTGGTTCGAGCCGTGGGAGACCGTGATGGAGTGGAACCCACCGTGGGTGAAGTGGTTCCTCGGCGGAAAGCTCAACGTCTCCTTCAACTGCCTGGACCGTCACGTCGAAGCCGGAGGCGGCGACAAGGTCGCCTTCTACTGGGAGGGCGAGTCCGGCGAGCGCCGAACGATCACCTACCGGGAGCTCCTCGAGGAGGTCTGCCGCTTCGCGAACGCGCTGAAGTCCCTCGGGGTTCGCAAGGGCGACCGCGTGAATATCTACCTTGGGATGGTTCCCGAGCTCCCGATCGCGATGCTCGCGTGCGCTCGCATCGGCGCCCCTCATTCAGTCGTGTTCGGAGGATTCTCGGCCGAGGCGCTGAAGGATCGGATCAACGACGCGGAGGCCAAGGTCCTCATCACGGCCGACGGCGGGTATCGGCGCGGGGCCGTGGTCCCGCTCAAGCAGAACGCGGAGGAAGCCCTCAAGGAGACACCGACGATCGAGCACGTGGTGACGGTTCGAAGGACCGGCACCGAGCATCCGTTCGTCGAAGGACGCGACCACTGGTACCACGAGCTCGTCGCCGACCAGTCGACGGAGTGTCCTCCGGAGCCGATGGACGCCGAGGATCTCCTCTATCTGCTCTACACCTCGGGGACGACCGGGAAGCCGAAGGGGATCGTGCACACGACGGGGGGCTACCTGACGGGCGTCTCGACGACGCACCGAATGATCTTCGACATCCACGACGACGACGTGTACTGGTGTGCCGCGGACATCGGGTGGGTGACCGGGCACTCCTACATCGTCTACGGCCCGCTCTCGAACCACACGACCGGGATCCTCTACGAGGGAGCGCCTGACTGGCCGGACAAGGATCGGTTGTGGGACATCGCCGAGCGCTACAAGGCGACGATCCTGTACACGGCGCCGACGGCGATCCGCGCCTTCATGCGGTGGGGAACGGACTATCCGGAGAAGCACGACCTCTCGTCGTTGCGCCTGCTCGGGTCCGTCGGGGAGCCGATCAATCCCGAGGCCTGGGTCTGGTACTGGAAGTTCATCGGAGGCGAGCGCTGCCCGGTGGTCGACACCTGGTGGCAGACCGAGACCGGACAGATCCTGATCACGCCGCTTCCTGGCATCACGCCCCTGAAGCCGGGATCGGCGACGTTCCCGTTCCCCGGCATCGAGGCCGATG
Source organism: Actinomycetota bacterium (assembly GCA_045805245.1). Taxonomy (GTDB): domain Bacteria; phylum Actinomycetota; class UBA4738; order UBA4738; family JBJMLN01; genus JBJMLN01. Next base: position 4,454 of record JBJMLP010000246.1, read on the forward strand.
TGGTGGATGAGGAAGGCCGTTCCGTGCCGCTCGGCGGCGGCGGATATCTCGTTCTCCGACGTCCGTGGCCAGGGATGTTCCGCACGATCTACGGAGATCCCGACCGATACGTCGAGAACTATTTCGGGAAGTACGGCGACGAGACGTATCTCGCGGGCGACGGCGCGAAACGTGACGACGACGGCTACTACTGGCTGCTCGGACGGATCGATGACGTGATGAACGTGGCGGGGCACCGGCTCTCCACGTACGAGATCGAATCCGCGCTCGTGGACGATCCCAAGGTCGCCGAAGCCGCAGTCGTGTCGCGGCCGGATCCGCAAGTCGGAGAGGCGATCGTCGCCTTCGTGACGCTGAAGGGCGACTACGTCGGAGACGAGGCGATGGCGGCCGAGCTTCGGGAGCACGTCGCGGACATGATCGGAAAGATCGCGCGGCCGCACGCGCTGATCTTCACCGATGACCTCCCGAAGACGCGGTCCGGAAAGATCATGCGGCGGCTGCTGCGCGATGTGGCGCAAGGGCGAGAGCTCGGCGACGTGACGACCCTCGCGAACGCCGAGGTCGTGGAGGAGATCCGTGAGATGTCGACGGCGTCGGGGGAGGAGGAGTGAGCCCCCGGTCGGTCCTGACCGCGGACGAGGAGAAGTTCGTCCGCTGGGCTCGTGTCGCCCGCATCGCGACGGCCGGCACGGACGGACGGGCTCACAACGTGCCTATCAGTCCCGTCCTGGACGGAGCGTCGCTGGTGATCGCGACGGACGCCTCGTCGAAGAAGGTTCGGAACCTCGAGGCAAATCCCCGAGCGACGATCGTGTTCGACGAGTACGCGGAGATGTGGGATCTCCTGCACGGAGTCGTGATCGAGGGAAGTGTGCGTATCGTCCGCGACGGCGAAGAGTTCACACGGACGCGTGCGCTTCTCTACGACAAGTACCGGCAGTACGAGACGGACTCTCCGATCGAGCAGGGTCCCTCCGTGATCCTGATCTTGACTCCGGAGCGCGTGACGAGCTGGGGGTTCTGAGGTCCGTCATCGGATCGGGGTCCCCTCCCGCTCGGGGGACCGGATCGTCCTGTACGGCCGATTGACTCGGGCTTGAGGGGTGGCATAGATTCCCGCGGTCGAACCCAGGAGGGTTTCCATCTCTACGTCCGCGGCCTCAGTCCCCGGACTTCCCCGAGAGTCGAACGTGCCCAGGAAAGAGCCATTCGGCTTTCGGGTCTTGGCCTGGACCACCACTCTGGCCTGCGCGTCCACGTTAGCCCTTGGTGTGTGGCTTCACCCTGAGCTCCTTGCGACGCGCTGGCCAGAACTACTGGCCTGGGTCGTTCTTGTGACGGTGGTCGATCTCCTTCCGGTTGGAACAGGAGACGGTCCACGCCTCGATATGGACTTACCGATCCTTCTCGCCAGTGCTTTCTTGTTCGGACCGATTGTCAGTGGGGTGGTCGCCTTCGTTGGCTTGTTCGATTCCAGGGAGTTCACCGGAGAGCTGTCTCTAACCTTTGCTCTTTACAACCGTTCACAAAAGGCGCTGAGTGTGATGGCGGCGGCCGCAGTCTTCGAGGGAGTCGGTTCGCACGTGGGCGTCTGGCCCATGGCGCTGTTCGGA
>JBJMLP010000247.1:0-9452 GCA_045805245.1 Actinomycetota bacterium
CGCCGCGGCCGGCTCGCTCTCGCCCGGCGTCCCGGTCTCGGCCTCCGCCGGCCCGACCTCCGCCGGCTCGATCGTTACGTCGGCGGTGAAACTTCCCGAAAGGAGCTCGTTGGCGGCGAGCCCGGGCTGGTTGAACGGAACGAAGACGGCGCCCTCGGCGAGCTCCTCGGAGATGCGCACGGGCGCTTCCGCCGCGCCGGCCGGCGTCGAGATGCGCACGCGCGCCCCCTCCACGACGCCGGCACGCTCCGCGTCGGCGAGGTGCATCTCCACGAAGGCCGGATCCTCCAGCGCGGCCTTGAGCCGCTCGGCGCCGTCGGACTGGCGGCCCTCGTCGACGAGCAGCGGATAGGTGAACAGCGTGAGCCCCGATGGTGACGGGGCAGTGGTCTCCGCGGCAGGAAGCTCCGCCGTCGACGCGCCCGAAGTGGGCGTCGGAGCGAGCAATCGCCCCATCTCGGCGCGGAGGCCGTCCACGCCGTCGAACCCGAACGGAGCGCCGGCCGCCTCCGCGAGCGCGGTGAAGATCTCCCAGTCCGGTCGGGCGAGGCCGCGGGGAGGCCGGACGGGGTGCATGGGAAGCGCTCGTCCCTCCCAGTCCGTCACGTGGCCCTCGCGCTCGACCGCCGCAGCGGCGGGGAGGAACGCGTCGGAGAACCGGAGGTACTCCCCCGGCGCGATGTCCTGCACGACCTTGTGCGGAACGTTCTCGAGCGCGTGGCGCGCGAGCTTCGCGTCCGGGAAGTCGCGGAGCGGGTCGACGCCGATCAGGAACAGCACGTCGACCTCCCGCGCGGCCGCGGCCCGAAGGATGCCGGCCGTGTCGCGGCCGGGCCGGAGATCCGAGAGCGCTCCCCAGATGTCCTCCACCATCGCTCGCTCCGACGCCTCTGCGAAGCGCCTGCCGCCGGGCAGGAGGCCCGGATGGACACCGGCCCGCAGCGCGCCGGTGTCGTTCGAGCGGCGAGGGGTGAGCGCGAACTTTGCACCGGTCGCCGCGGCGAGGGCGGCCGCCCGCACCGCCGCATCCGATCCGCCGTCGAGCGTTCGCGGCCCGGCGATCACGACGCCGTCGGGACCGGCCTCCCGGAGCGCTGCCGCCGCCCGGCCGAGCGTCGTTGCCTCCGAAGGAGCGTCGTTCGCGTCCGGGAAAAGGCGCGCGAGGGTCGCGGCCTGCTCCTCGGGCCGGACGAGGACGTGCTCCGCGAGATCGCGCAGGCGAGTTCCCCGCGGATGGACGACGAACACCTTCGCGCCGCGGCGGGCGGCCTTGCGGATCCGCAGGTGCAGGATCGGCAGCTCCTGCTCCGCATCGAGGCCGACGACGAGGATCGCCTTCGCGTGCTCCACGTCGCGGTAGGAGAGCTGCAGGGGCGCCGCGGCGGCTCGCGCCTCCACGGCCTCGGGAGCGGCGACCCGCCGGTGATCGAGGTCGTTCGTCCGGAAGGCCGTTCGCGCGAGCCGCGAGAGCGCGTATGCGTCCTCGTTCGCGAGGCGGCCGCCGGTCAGGAACGCGACCCGCTTGCCCGTGGACCACTCCACGATCCGCGCGAAGATCTCCTGGAAGGAGGCCGGCTCGAGGCCGTGCTCGCGCAGCAGCGGCGTCGTCATCCGCTCCTCGGAGTCGGGGAAGGAGTACGCGTAGCGGCCCTTGTCGCACAGCCAGGCCTCGTTCACGTCCTCGTTGTCGCGAGCCAGATGGCGAACGATCGTTCCGGCGCGCGCGTCGACGCGCAGCGAGCAGCCGCTCGCGCAGTGCTGGCACACGGAGTCGGCGTGCTGGAGATCGAACGGCCGCGCGGCGAACCGGTACGTCGTCGAGGTCAGGGAGCCAACGGGACAGATCTGCACGGTGTTGCCGGAGAACGGCGAGCGGAAGTCCTCTCCGGGCGCGATGCTCACCTGCTCCGCGGCGCCGCGCTCGAACAGCTCGATGAACCGGTCGCCGGAGATCTCGTTGCAGAACCGCGTGCATCGCGTGCAGAGCACGCACCGCTCCCGGTCCAACGCGACGAGCGGCGAGAGCGGGATCGGCTTGACGTAGGTGCGCTTCGCCTCCACGTAGCGGCTCTCCCCCGGACCGAACGCCAGCGCCTGATCCTGGAGCGGACACTCCCCGCCGCGGTCGCAGATCGGGCAGTCGAGCGGATGATTCAGCAGGAGGAACTCCAGGTTCCCGACCTGGGCCTTCCTCACCTGTTCGCTCGCGTTCTGCGTGCGCACGACCATGTCGGGCGCCACGGGAGTCGTGCACGAGGTCAGGAGCTTGCGCTGGCCCTCCACCTCGACGTAGCACTGGCGGCACGCGCCGACCGGCGACAGGAGCGGATGCTCGCAGAAGCGCGGGATCTCGATGCCGAGCGTCTCCGCGGCGCGGATGATGAGGGTTCCTGCGGGAACGCTCACCGACTTGTCGTCGATCGTGAGCGAGACCATGCGCGAGCTCACGAGTACACCTCGTCGGGGAGGACCTCGCCCGCGGGGATCGAACCCGCCGCGCCGCCCTCGCGCGGAGCCGCGGCGCGTACGGGCTCGCGCTCCTTGAACGGACACCCCTTCTGGCGGACGTGCTCCTCGTACTCGCTGCGGAAATGCTTGATCGAGGAGTCCACCGGCGAGACCGCGCCGTCGGCGAGCGCGCAGAACGCCTTGAACAGGATGTTCCCGCCGACGTCGGCGAGGAGCGGGATGTCCTCCTCGCGGCCCTGGCCCTCCTCCAGGCGCTTGAGCACCTTCGTCATCCACCAGGTGCCCTCGCGGCAGGGGGTGCACTTCCCACACGACTCGTGCGCGTAGAACTCGATCATCCGCAGAACCGCCTCGACGACGCAGTCGCGCTCGTCCATCACGATCATCGCCGCGGTTCCGAGGAGGGATCCGGCCGCCTGCACCGACTCGAAGTCCATCGCGGTGTCGAGGTCCTCTCCGGTGAGGAGCGGCGTCGATGTGCCGCCGGGCGTCCAGGCCTTCACCGACTTCCCGTCCAGCACGCCGCCGGCATAGGACTCGATCAGCTCGCGCGCCGGTGTCCCCATCGGCGCCTCGTAGTTCCCGGGCTTGTTCACCTTCCCCGAGATCGAGAACAGCTTCGGGCCGGGAGACTTCTCCGGACCGATCGAGCGGTACCACTCCGCCCCGCGGCCGAGGATGTGCGGCACGTTGGAGAGCGTCTCCACGTTGTTGATCGCCGTCGGCGACGCGTACAGGCCCGCGACCACCGGGAACGGCGGACGCAGTCGCGGTTGTCCGCGCCGGCCCTCGAGCGAGTCCAACAGCGCCGTCTCCTCGCCGCAGATGTACGCGCCCGCTCCGCGATGGATCACGACGTCGAGGTCGTACTCGCTTCCGAGGATGCCCGTTCCGAAGATGCCGGCCGCGCGCGCCTCCTCGACGGCCCGCGTCAGCGTGTTGCCGGGACGGAGGAACTCTCCGCGCGTGTAGATGAAGATCGTGTGGCACTGGATCGCGTACGCCCCGATCGCGGCGCCCTCGAGGAGCTGGTGCGGGTCGCGCTCCACGAGCTCGCGGTTGTTGAACGTCCCCGGTTCCGACTCGTCGAAGTTCACGACCATGTACGTGGGCTTTCCGGTGTCCTGCGGAACGAACGCCCACTTGTTGCCCGTCGGGAACCCGGCGCCGCCGCGGCCGCGGAGGCCGGAGCTCTTGACCTCCTCGATGATGTCGGCGGGCGCCATCCCGAGGGCTTTCTTCAACGATTCGTACCCGCCCGAGGAGCGGTAGCCGTCCAACGTGACGGCGTTCGGATCTCCCCAGCGGGCGGTGAGGACGGGATCCATCTACTCGGCCGCTCCGAGACCGGCGAGCTTCCTGGAGGTGTCGCGGAGATCGTCCGGCGGCTCCGATCCTTGCGTCGGAGCCGGCGGCCGGCCGGTCCGCAGGCCGGAAACCAGCTCGCGCACCCGCTCCGTCGTCATGCGCGCGTAGTTCGTGAAGTTCACGGTCACGACCGGAGCCTGCTCGCACGCGCCGAGGCACTCCTCCTCGTGGAGGGTGATGCCGTCCGTGGAGGTGACCTCGGCCGGCTCGGCCTCAAGCGCAGCCTGCGCGTCCTGGTACAGCCCGCGGGCGCCGAGCAGAGCGCAGGAGACGTTCGTGCAGACGCTCAGCACGTACCGGCCCGACGGCTCGAACCGATACATCGAGTAGAACGTCGCCACGGCTTCGACGTCCGCGGTCGTGAGGCCGAGGATGTCCGCGACCTCCCGCATCCCTTCACGCGAGACGTAGCCCTCCACCGACTGCACGAGGTACAGGAGCGGCATCATCGCCGAGCGCGAGCTGGGATAGCGCGCGACGATGGCGTTCGCCTCCTCCCGGGTCTTGCCGGACAGCACGGCCATCAGCGAGCGACTCCCGTCATCGGTCCACGCCGCCCATCACGGGATCGACGCTCGCGATGCACGCGACGGTGTCGGCGACGAGCTGGCCTTCCACCATCGCGGGAACGGTCTGCAGGTTCACGAACGATGGGTCGCGCACCCGCACGCGGTATGGCCTCGCGCCGCCGTCGGAGACGACGTAGTAGCCGAGCTCGCCGCGAGCGGACTCCACCGGCGTGTACACCTCGCCGGCCGGCACCTGATAGCCCTGGGTCACGATCTTGAAGTGATTGATCAGGGCCTCCATCGACTCCTCCATGATGTGTTTCACGTACTCGGGGGAGTTGCCGATGCCGTCGGGGCCGACGGAAAGGTCTCCGGGCCAGCGGAGCTTCGGATCGTCGATCTTCACCGGCCCGCCCGGAAGTTGCTCCAGGCACTGCTCGACGATGCGGAGCGACTCCCGCATCTCGGCCATGCGGACCTGGTAGCGCGCGAAGCAGTCGCTCGCCGTCTCGGTCGGCACGTCGAAGTCGAACCGCTCGTAGCCGCCGTAGGGCTCGTCCTTGCGCACGTCGGCGGCGACGCCGGCGGCGCGCACGAGCGGGCCGGTCGCGCCGAGCGCCTGGAGGGTCTCGACGGGAACGTATCCGACGCCCTGGGTGCGCTCGATCCAGATCGGGTTGCCCGTGAGGAGACGTTCGTACTCGTCGATCCGGCCGCGCATCTTCTCCACGAAGTCGGCGATGCGCTCGGTGGCGCCCTCCGCGAGATCCATCACGAGCCCGCCGATCCGGAAGTACGCGAAGTTCATCCGTAGGCCCGTCGTCTGCTCGAAGATGTCGAGGATGTCCTCCCGCTCGCGGAAACCGTAGATCGCCATCGAGACCGCTCCGAGCTCCAAGCCGGTCGTCGCGAGCCAGACGAGGTGGGACTGGATCCGCGTCAGCTCGCTGAACATCACGCGGATCACCCACGCGCGCTCCGGGATGCGGTCCTCGATGCCGAGGAGCCGCTCCACCGACATGCAGTAGGCGAGCTCGTTGAAGAACGGCGACAGGTAGTCCATGCGTGTGACATACGTGACGCCCTGCTGCCAGTTCCGGTACTCGGTGTTCTTCTCGATGCCGGTATGGAGATAGCCGATGACCGGGCGGCACGTCACGACCGTCTCGCCGTCGAGCTCGAGCATGAGCCGGAGCACCCCGTGGGTCGACGGGTGCTGCGGGCCCATGTTGATGATCATCGTTTCCTCGCTCCGCGGAACGAGGGTCGTCATCTGGTCGCGCACGACAGTGGGGCCGCGGTCCGACGTCCTCATGCCGCGGCTTCCACGAACAGTCACGGGTACGACCTCTCGTCCACCGGCGGCACGCGGATGTCCGGCTTGTACGCGGTGCCGACGCCGCCGAGCGCGTAGTCCTTGCGGAGCGGATGGCCGTCCCAGTCCTCCGGCATCAGGATGCGACGGAGATCCGGATGGCCGTCGAACGTGATGCCGAAGAGGTCGAAGACTTCGCGTTCCTGCCAGTCCGCGGACGGGAACAGGCCCGTCGCCGTCGGCACGTCGGGATCCTCCCCGGAGAGACCGACCTTCAGCCGCAGCCGGTGGCGATGACGCCTCGAGTACAGGTGGTAGGAGACCCAGAAGCGCGGCTCCCGGTCGGGCCAGTCCGTCGACGAGACATCGGACAGGTGATCGAACGCGAGGTCGCCGTCCTCGCGGAGCGACTCCAGCGTGGCGACGAGGTCGAGCCGATCGACGACCGCCGTCACCTCCCGGCGCGCGACGACGAGGTCGGGGAGGCGATCCTTCAGCCGCGTCGCGAGGGCCTCAGCGTCCATCTATCGGAAGTGCCCCTCGGTGCGGACCTTCTCCTGGAGTTTGAGGATGCCGTACATCAGCATCTCCGGGCGAGGGGGACACCCCGGAACGTAGATGTCGACCGGCACGATCGTGTCGACGCCCTGCACCAGTGCGTAGTTCGTGAACATCCCGCCGTAGGAAGCACACACGCCCATGGAGATGACCCACTTCGGCTCGACCATCTGGTCGTAGATCTGGCGGAGCACCGGCGCCATCTTCTGCGAGAGCCGTCCGGCGACGATCATCAGGTCGGCCTGCCGCGGCGATCCGCGGAAGACCTCCATCCCCCATCGAGCGAGGTCGTAGGTTCCGGCACCCGTCGCGATCATCTCGATTGCGCAGCAGGCGAGGCCGAACGTCGCCGGCCACATCGATTGCTTCCTCGACCAGCCGACAGCCCTGTCCAGGGTCGTCAGCAGCAGCCCGCGCTCGAGCTCCTCCTCCGGGGACGCGTCGCCCTTTCCGGCGTGGTGGCCGGCGATCCGCTCAACGGGCACCGGCCACCTCCTTGCTCGGATCCGACGCCTCGGTCGCCGTCGCGGTCGGCGCGGGCCGGGTCCCTAGCCCCGCCCCGAGCTGCAGCGCCCGGTCGATCGCCGGAGAGCTCCAGTCCAGACCGCCCTTCCGCCAGACGTAGACGTACGCGACGAACACGAGGCCGATGAAGATCCCCATCTCCACGAGGCCGAACAGCCCGAGCTTCCGGAACGTGATCGCCCACGGGAACAGGAAGATCGTCTCGACGTCGAAGACGATGAACAGCATCGCGACCAGATAGAACTTCACCGGAAAGCGCTCGCCCTGCGGAGTGCGTTCCGGAACGATCCCGCACTCGTAGGGCGAGAGCTTCGCGGGGTTCGGTTTGTTCGGACGAAGGAGCGAGGAGACGCCGAGCGAGCCAACCGCGAAGACCAGCGCGAGCCCGGCGAGGATCAGGATCGGCAGGTAGGAGCTCACCACGTCCGCCACCCTCTCACGCCCGTCATCGCTCCGGCGCTCATGACGCCGGCGCCAGCCGTTCCAACGCGTACATCAGCTTGTCCTGCACGTCGCCGTCGCGCCCGTCGGTGAGGTTCCCCAGCACGCGGAAGACGAACCGCATCAGCCGCTCCCTCGGAACGCCGTAGTCGGTGAAGGCCCGCATGACGCTCGGATGCCCGATCGCCTTCACGAACTGGCGGCCGAGGTAGTAGTAGCGGCCGTACCGCTCCGCGAGCATCGTCGGATACAGGTGCGCGACGGCAGGACGATCCTTCAGGAGGGCCTCCGAGACGAGCTCGGCCGCGAGCTCCGCGGACTCCATCGCGTAGGCGATCCCCTCACCGTTGAAGGGGTTGACGATGCCCGCCGCGTCCCCCACCAGGAGCATGCCCGGCACCGCGGCGGGGCGGCGGTTGAAGCCCATCGGGAGCGGCCCGGAGAGCGCCCGGCCCTCGGCGGTCTCCTCGGAGATGTTCCACGACGCGGGAAGCATCGCGGCGAACGCCTCGAACACCCGCGGGGCGGAGAGCTCCTTGAAGTTCTTGAACGTGTTCAGCAGCCCGGCGCCGAGATTGATCGTTCCGTCCGAGACCGGGAAGAGCCAGCCGTAACCGGGCATCAGGTCCTCGCCGCTCCAGAGATCCATCCAGACCTCGAGCCACGGCCCGGGTGTGCGGTCGATCCGGTAATAGCGGCGCGCGGCGATGCCGAGCGGACGCGCTCCGACGCGCCGGACGCCCGCGCCGGCGCCGATCCGGGAGGCGGCACCGTCGGCGGCGACGACGTAGCGAGCGCGGACGTCGATCTCCTCCTCGTCCTTGCGGACGGTGGCGCCCGTGACCCAGCCGTCAGTGAGGACGGGCTCGAGGACCTCCGCGCCCTCCCACAGGAGCGCGCCCGCCTTCTCGGCGCGGCGGGCGAGGAGCTCGTCGAGGTCGTGGCGCGTGCGCACCAGCCCGTAGTCGGGGAAGTCGTGCAGCTTCGGCCACGGAAGCTCGAGCGTCGTCCTGCGCGTGTAGATCCGAAGCCCGTCGACCCGCTCGAATCCCGGCTCGAAGGGGTCGATCCCCATCCCCCCCAGAGCGAGCACGCCGCGGGGAGTGAGGCCGTCGCCGCACACCTTCTCTCGCGGGAACGTGACCTTCTCGGCGAGGAGGACGTCCACTCCGCGCCGGGCGAGGTGATACGCAGCTGCTGACCCCCCGGGGCCGGCTCCGATGACGAGGACGTCGACCTCTCGCGAAGCAGAGTGCCTGGCAGAGCTTGGAACGGGGCTCACGCGGCTACCGGCCTTCCGACGACCTTGTGAAAACTTTCACAAGACGATGCTACTCCGTCTTGTGAAGGCCTTCACAAGGAATCTAGACCCCGGGTTCGCCGGGCATCAAGGGAGTGGACGCCACTCATTCCGCGTGGTTCCAGGTGACGAGCGTCTCGGGCCGAACGATGGCGAACCCCAGCTCCTCCACCTGCTCCGTCAACCGCTGGAACCCCTCCCCCGGAAGGAGTGAGCGGTACTTCTCGTACCAGGCCGACATGACCGCGCGGAGCGACGCGTCGCCTCCCGACCGGAGTTCCGCTCGACCGGTCACGGTGATCCCGGCGAGCTCGGCCCACGTCCGGCCCACGTCGAAGGAAAGCGCCACGCGAGGATCGAGCTCCAGGTTCAGCCACGTGCGGCTGGGCTTGCGGCTCGAGAGGTAGACCGCGTCCTCGCGCCAGACGAACCAGAGCGGCACGACGTGCGGATGTCCGTCCGGGCCCGTCGACGCGACATGCGTGACGGGCAGGCCGGCGAAGCTCCGCCGCGCGCGGGGAAGCTCCTTCAGGAGGCGATCGCCGGCAACGACCAACCTCAGCCCTCCGGAGCGCCGACGAGGTCAGCGGCCTGCTCGAGGGCCGAGAGCGCCGTCTCGGGGAGCAGCGAGGGATCGAGGGCCGAACGCGCGCGACGGACGAGCGAGTCGCGAAGCTCCAGAGCGCGGAACGCCGCGCCGGTCGAGGCGACCACGGCGCGGACCTCCGCCGGCGTGCGCGCTTCCGGATCCTCGAGCATCCGGCGCTCCGCCGGCGTCGCGAGGCGGAAGGCGATCGCGAGGACCACGTTCGCTCCGCCGGCCTCGAGGTGCTCGTCGGCGCCGACCACGCCGTCGAGGTCGTCGCCGATCTGGAACGCCTCTCCGAGCGGTGCACCGAAGCGGGAGAGCATCGTCAGCAGCTCGATCGACGCGCCCCCGAGGATCGCTCCGATCTGCAACGGTCCC
>JBJMLP010000248.1:0-6053 GCA_045805245.1 Actinomycetota bacterium
ACCCGAACACGGTCGGCCCCGGTCGGAAGGTCGCGTAGCACGTTCTCCAGGAGCTCGGAGATGTGGACCTGCGCGGTCTGGAGCCGCGCCGTTCCCTCTTCCAGCGCCGCGGCACTGAGGAGCCGACGCACGAGCAGTGAGAGGCGTCTCGCCTGATGCTCGGCCGACGCGAGGAACTCCTCCGCCGATGCGGGGTCGGCCCTCACGCTCTCCTGCCGGAGGGTGCGCAGGTATCCGATGATGCTCGTGAGCGGCGTTCGCAGCTCATGGGAAGCGGCGGCGACGAAGTCGGTCTGCATCTGGTTGAGGCGCCGAAGCTCGGCGACCGACTCCTGCTCGCGGGAGAGGAGGACCTCCAGGCGGTCCGCCTGCTCCTCCAGTTGCTCGTTCTTCCGGCGGAGTGCGCGTGAGGCTCGCGACGCGATCGGAAGGAGGAGCGCGTACAGGACGCCGAGTCCGATCACGAAGACGGAAAGGAGCACTCGAACCAGGTTGTCGATCTCGGCCTGGATCGCCGAGTAGTCCTGATAGAGCTCCGCGACCGCGACGGGTTTCCCTCCGACACCGGTCCGAAGCGGGAGGTAGGTCTCGAAGAGCTTGCTCGCGAGATGGCGCTCCGCGACGTTCTCTTCGGCCGTGAGATCGGACACGCTGTTCTCGACGTGTCCGTCCAGCACCTCCTCGAGCTCGCCGCTCTCATCGGGGAACACGCGACCGATCAAAGCTCGGTCGTCCGAGTACAGGATCGTTCCGTCCGGCGACCAGATCTTCACGCGGACGGTCTGCCCGTCGGAGAGGATCCGGTCCCGCACGACCTCGTCGACGCGCTGAAGTTCGGCTCCGGTGAGGGGCTGGTCGAGGCCGATGCCCTGGAGACTCGGCGCCAGCACGTCGGTCACGACGTAGGAGGCGTGGAATCCCGCGTTGTGCTCGGCACGCTCGCGCACGACGCGAACCATCGCGACGGTCACGACGGCGCCGATCACGATGAATGCCGCTAGGCTCGCGAGCGCGAATCGCCACACGAGCCGCGGCCGAGAACCACTGGCGGAACGGTCCATGGCGCTCCTACGCATATCGGCTGCTCGGAGCGTGCCTGAAGCGCCCCCTCGAAGGGCGTCACCCGGCGATACCTTCCCTCTCGGAACAGCGCCCAGGAGCGGTGATGGCTCAGCGAGATCGAACCGCGGAGGTGACGGCGGCGTTCGAGCGGTCCTGGTCCTCGATCAGGAGGTCCCGCGGGTGGTGGCCGTCGGTGGCCGAGGTCAGATGCGCGAGGCTCAGGAGAGAGGCCGGCGGCGCAACGGCGGCGCTCGCGACGGGTGAGTTCGTGGAGAGCCTGGGCGCGTCCCTGCGGAAGTGGCAGGCCTTCCGTGGCGTCGCGTTCGACACCGATCGGTTCGCTGCGTCGCTGCGGAACGTCGCACCGCTGCTCTCGAGATGGGAGGACACGACGATCCTCACGCTGCGAGCCTCGCAGACGGCGGAGCTCTTCGAGCTCTTCGAGGCGCTCCGCGACATCAAACCGACCGAACGGAAGTGGGTCGCGACCTCGAAGACCCTCCACCACCTGCTTCCCGATCTCATCCTGCCGATGGACAACCTGATCACGGCGCCGTTCCTCGGACGGAGCTCCCTGCCGGCGAGCTTCGAGGCCTCATTTCTCGCCGAAGCGTTTGGAGCATTCATCGAGCTCGGCCGCGACCGAGTCGTCGGGATCGGGGCGAGGCGCGTGAGGGCTGCCGGCCGGGAGGTGCCTTATCCCGTGGGAGGCGCGAGGCGTGAGGACTGTGGCGTCGGGCTCTCCCGGGTGCTCGACTTCGCGATCGCGGGGGCGGTCCCGGACGCAGCGAGTCGCAGGGCCCTCCGCACGCTGTAGGGCTCGCGGATGATCGAGGGGGTCGTCGGCTGCGGCTGCTTCAGGTCCTTCCGGCACGCCGGATGACGCCCGCGACCGTGGAGGAGTGCCACCTGCCGCCACGAGCGGTCGGAACCCGATCCGCGTTCAGCTCGTCAGAGATCTGGTGCGAGGACTTGCCCGCCGCGGAAAGCGCGAGGATGCGCTCGCGCACGTCCTCGCTCACGGAGTCGCGCCTGCGGGCCATCGGTTCTATTCCTTCTGCGGACGGCCTCGTCTCGCCGCTCGGACCCGGTTCTGCTGATCGAGGATCACCTTCCGCAGGCGGACGTGGTTCGGCGTCACCTCCACGGCCTCGTCCTCGCGGATGAACTCCAGCGCCTGGTCGAGGGAGAGGTTCAACTTCGGGATCAGCCGGACGAGCTCCTCGGCGTTCGACTGCCGCATGTTCGTGAGCTTCTTCTCCTTGGCGGGGTTCACGTCCATGTCCTCGGAGCGCGCGTTCTCTCCGACGATCATCCCCTCGTAGACGTCCTCTCCCGGTCCGACGAAGAGCGCTCCGCGTTCCTGGAGGTTCAGCAATGCGAAGGAGGTCGTGGCGCCGCTTCGGTCGGCGACGAGCGCACCGGACGGTCGCGTCCGGAGCTCGCCCTGCCAGGGTTCGTACCCCTCGAACACGTGATGGAGCTGGCCGGTGCCGCGCGTCTCGGTCATGAACTCGGTCCGGAACCCGATCAGGCCGCGCGCCGGCACGACGAACTCCAAACGGATCCATCCGGTCCCGTGGTTCACCGTCTGCTCCATCCGGCCCTTTCTGAGCGACAGCATCTGGGAGATCACTCCGAGGAACTCCTCCGGCGCGTCGATCGCGACGCGCTCCATCGGCTCGTGCAGGGCTCCGTCGATCGTGCGCGTCACGACCTGTGGCTTTCCCACGGTGAGCTCGAAGCCCTCGCGCCGCATCATCTCCACGAGCACCGCGAGCTGGAGTTCTCCGCGGCCCTGGACCTCCCAGACCTCCGGGCGCTCGGTGTCGAGCACCCGGATCGAGACGTTCCCCACGGTCTCGCGATCGAGCCGCGCCTTCAACAGTCGCGCCGTGAGCTTGTCGCCGTCGCGTCCGGACAACGGAGAGGTGTTGATCCCGATCGTCATGGAGAGCGACGGTTCGTCCACGCGGGTGACGGGAAGCGGCCGGGGATCGTCGGCGTCCGCGAGCGTCTCGCCGATCGTGATGTCCGGGATCCCGGCGACCGCGATGATCTCGCCGGGGCCCGCGTCCTCGGCGTCGACGCGGTCGAGGGCTTCGGTCACGTAGAGCTCGGAGATCTTCGCGGCCTCCACGGATCCGTCGACGCGGCACCACGCGACCGACTGGCCGCGCTTGATGCTGCCGTTGCGGACACGGCACAGCGCGAGCCGCCCCACGTAGGGAGACGCATCGAGGTTCGTCACGAGCGCTTGGAGCGGGTGACCCTCCTCGTACTCGGGAGCGGGGATGTGCTCGAGCAGCGTCTCGAACAACGCCTTGAGGTCGCTTCCGAGGGTGTCGCGATCGGTGGAGACCTGACCGGCGCGCGCGTTCGCGTACAGGATCGGAAAGGAGATCTGGTGCTCGTCGGCGTCGAGGTCGAGGAAGAGCTCCTCCACCTCGTGGACGACCTCCGCCGGGCGGGCGTCGGGCCGGTCGACCTTGTTCACGACGAGGATCGCGGGAAGACGCGCCTCCAGCGCCTTGCGCAGGACGAACCGCGTCTGGGGGAGCGGGCCCTCTGAGGCGTCGACGAGGAGCAGGACGCCATCGACCATCGTGAGCGCGCGTTCGACCTCTCCGCCGAAGTCGGCGTGTCCCGGCGTGTCCACGATGTTGATCTTCACGTCCCCGTACCGGACGGCCGTGTTCTTCGCGAGGATCGTGATGCCGCGTTCCCGCTCGAGGTCCATCGAGTCCATCACGCGCTCCGCCACGTCCTGGTCGGCGCGGAACACGCCCGATTGCCAGAGCATGGCGTCGACGAGCGTGGTCTTGCCGTGGTCGACGTGGGCGACGATGGCCACGTTTCGGATGTCGTCTCGGAACGGCACGGTGAGCTCCTCGGAGGGGGATCGGTCCGCGGATGCGGGCCCCTCGAGTGTACCTATGGGGCGTTCCCGCATCCGTCGCCGGGCATCGGTTGACGGATCTCCGGGCCGAGCGCAACGATGCCCGGGCGGTCGAAGGCGAGCACCCGAGGAGCAGAGTCATGGCCTACGACGAGGACCTGGCGGATCGGATCCGAGAGCTCGTGGCCGGCCAGCGCGGCCTGAGCGAGAAGAAGATGTTCGGTGGGCTGGCGTTCCTGATCCGCGGCAACATGGCGGTGGCCGCGAGCGGCCAGGGCGGCATCCTCGTGCGGGTCGATCCGGCTCAGTCGAGCAAGCTCATCTCGACGACGAAGGCCGAGCCGATGGTGATGCGGGGTCGCGCGATGGACGGATGGCTCCGCGTCGGCTCGACCAACGTTCGGGACAAGCGCTCCCTCGCGAGATGGGTGGAGCGCGGCGTCACGTACGCGCGTTCGCTTCCCGCGAAGTGAGGCGTCTGCCGAGACCTCGCGCATTCCGGAACGTCCCGCCGACGTGACGACCGCAGCGTTGCGCCTGACGCGAGCGCAGATCCTCGGATTCCGCCGGGGGGCCGGCGCGCTCGACGAGCGACTTCCGCGCGGAAAGCGCTCGCTCCGGCGCGCGGCGTGGGCCGGCCTTCAGGACAGCGTTCCGCGAGCGGCGTTGCTCTCGATCCACGCGCGCGTCGAGGCGACGAAGCCCTCGACGTGGGAGGACCCGTCGCTCGTGCAGCTCTGGGGCCCTCGGCACAGCGCGTACGTGGTCGCCGCGGTCGACCTTCCGTACTTCTCGCTCGGCAGGCTGCCCGACGACGCGCGAGGCAGGGAGCTCGCCTACGATCTCGCCGAACGCGTTCGGAAACACCTCCGCGGCGGGGAGATGACCTACTCCCGGGCCGGGCGCGACCTCGGAGAGCCTCCGAATCGCCTGCGGTACGCGGCGCCGACCGGCACCGTGGTGATCCGATGGGAGGGCTCGGGACAGCCGACGATCCGGAGCGTTCCACCGCCGGAGATCGATCCGGGAGAAGCCCGGCTCGAGCTCGCGCGGCGCTACCTCCACGTCCTCGGGCCCGCGACGCCTCAGGCCTTCGCGCGGTGGGCGGGCATCAAGCCGCGTGGAGGCGCCGCGGCCTTCGAGGCGCTGAACACGTCGCTGACGCCGGTACGCACACCGGTTGGAGGCGCATCGATCCTCGCGGAGGACGAGGCGGCCTTCCGGGAAGCGGAACGCTCGCGTGCTCCGGCGCGGATCCTTCCCAGCGGAGACGCGTATCTGCTCGTCGACGATCGCGCGCTGCTGGTCGCCGACCCGGAGCAACGCCGGTCCCTCTGGCCTCCCGCGACGGTCTGGCCGGGCGGAGTGATGGCCGCAGGCGAGCTCGTCGGCACGTGGCGTCGCGCGAAGGCCACCATGACGATCGAGCCGTGGCGGGACCTCTCCCGTGCCGCGCGCGCCGCGGTCGACGCGGAGGCAGCGTCGTTGCCGATCCCCGGTGTGGGAGATCGGATCGTCGTCCGATGGGCCGACCGATGATGGATCGGGAACCGGAGACGACGACCTAGCGCTTGCCCCAGTCCGGCTTGACGTCGGCCGTCCTGCCGCTCCCGATCACCTTGTGGAGACCGCCGCCCTGCGCGCCGATCGTGTACAGGCTGTACCCGGGAGACTTCCCGCGCCGCGCCGAGAAGACGATCCGCTTGCCGTCGGGGGACCACGACGGGTCGATGTTCGCGCCGCCTCCGTGCGTGAGCTTCCGCCCGTTGCCCGCCGCCTTGATCGGAACGACGTGGAGCTTCGAGGAGGAGCCGCGGAGCGAGGCGTACACGACCTTCTTCCCGCTGGGCGACCAGGCAGGCTCCTTGTCCACCTCCGGATTGATCGTGAGGCGCTTGAGGTCGTGGCCGTTCGCGGACATCACGTAGATGTCTCCGGTGCCGGTCCGGGTGCTCTGGAACGCGATCCTCGTTCCGGCCGGGTTCCACGCCGGTTCGAGATTCTGCGCCGGGCTGTGCGTGACGCGATGGAGGTGATGACCGTTGAGATCCATCGTGTAGATCTCGTAGTTCCCACCCGTTCCGCGGGAGAA